>JACPFE010000271.1 GCA_016183145.1 Deltaproteobacteria bacterium
AGTCCCTGCCAGCGTCCGCTCTATCATCGTCGGCTTGCAGGCCGGGTCGAGGCACAGACCCATTGCCCCTTCGACTTCGCTCAGGGCAGACTTCTACCGGGAGGACTCGCCCCTTGGGCATTGTCAAAGTGTGATTAATGCGGGCATCTGATTGCATATGCTTCTCGCGCTAAGACTCATACATATTTTTTCCGCAGCCTTTTTAGTTGGAGCCGCGATCTTCAACTATTTCCTCCTGCGACCGGCGCTGCGCCTGATTCCGCCGGCTCACGCGGTGGTCGTCGCTCAAAGGGTGGGGACTCTCTTCACTTACCTGGGCTGGACCGCGCTGGTTTTGCTTTTCCTAAGCGGTCTATCGCGCCTCTATATGCTCGGCGCCCTGGGGATCCTGATCGATTTAGAACTTTACACGACGAGCTATGGACGTTCGCTCGCCTTCATGATTCTATTTTGGTTTCTTACCGTGGCGAGCTCGACTTATATGACTTTCGTGCTGCGGCCCAGACTGATGAATAAGCTCTCGGTCAACGCCAATCCGACGCTCGCCGACGTGGAGAAAAGAAGGGCGGCGCAGATGAAGAGCTCTACGTTGCTTGACCAATTCCAACTCGCCAACGTTATCACTGCGGTCCTCGCGCTGATCTCCGGCACCTCGCTGCTTCACAACGGGCTTTTCTGAAACCAGCCATGAATCGGATCCAAATATTGTTGCAGCGGGCCGCCAAGGCTCCCCTCTACCGGAAAAAATTTGCCCATCTCAAGCCGGGGACCGTCCGCGATCTGAGGAGCTTCAGCGCAAAGGTCCCACCGACGCGGCTCGAGGAATTGGCGGCGGAAACACCCAAAAGTGCCGGCCCGTTGTCCCCTCGACTCTGCGCCGGCCGCGGCCCGCGGGCGATTTTTCAGCTCGAATACGACACCCAACCCGCCCTCTATGTCGCGCTTGATCGCGCCGATCTTAGAGGTTACGTCGAGGTTCTAAAGCACTGTTGGTCGCTGGCCGGCCTGCGCAAAGGCGACCGGGTCGCCATCTTCGATTACGGCACCAGCCCGCTCTCCTATCTGGCGGCCTCCTCATTTACGCCTTATCTGGACCGAGGCGCCGCCGATCTCCTTGGCTGCCTGCCCGTCTGCAACGACGGCGTGGCCAACATGAGCCCGCGGGCCGTCGAAATTCTGCGCTACGTCCGGCCGCGCGTCTTTTTCATCCGCCACGATTGCCTGCACGCTTTGGCCGTGGAGATCGAACGACAAGCGCTGCGGCTCGCCGATTACACGCAAGCGCTGGTGGCGGCGGAAAACGAATCTCTGCTCTCCGACGCGGAGCGCTCTAGCTTCGAGAAAAGATTGGGCGTGCCCATTTATCGTCTGCTGCGCATCGACGCGGCGATGTTTCTCGCCATGGAATGCCCGCGCTGCCGCATGTTACACACCCGGCGAGATTCATACTTCGTCGAGACGCTCCCAGAAGAGGATGACGCGGCAGAAAGCCCGCTGGTCGTCACCAACTGGTTTGCCGGGAACTCCCCCACGGTTCGCTATCTCAGCCAAGTGCGCGGATCGCTAAAGCCTTCGGGCTGCCCCAGAGGCCCGAAAGATCTGAGGATCGCGGTATGAAAAACGGCGCGCGACGCGTCGCTCCCGACGCCATGGACAGATGGCCGGAGGAGAGGCTTGCGAAGTTTCATCTGCATAAGATCCGGCAGTTGCTCCGCCATGTTTACCGCCAGCTGCCTTTTTATCGGCAGCGTTTGGCGCGCGCCAAAGTTGATCCGGAACAAGTGAAGACGCTCGGCGACCTTGCCCGAATACCGACGTTTTCCAAGCAAGACGTGTTGCAGGAGATCAGGCGCCAAGGCCGCTTCGACTTCGGGTTGGAAACCATCGCTCGCAGAGATCCGGCGGTCCTATGCATGACTTCAGGGACCCTCGGCAGCTCTTTTCTCTATCTGCCGCGCAAGTGGCGCGCGCTGCGCGGCGACTCGCTGCTGCGCGCCTACTGGTGGGCCGGGCTCCGCCCCGGCATGCGCATGCTCATGGCCGTGCCCGCCTGGCATAGCCTCGCGGTTCAAGAGAGCCGCGTGATCGAGCGCCTCGGCGTAAGCACCGTGGTTCCCTGGGGCACTTTTCTGCCGCGCAATGCCGGCAACTTCATCGATGCGATCAGCGATGCCACACCCGACTTTGTCTCCATCTTCCTGCCCATGCTTTTTGCGATCTTGGCGGAATGCCGCCGACGCGGCGCGAAACCGGCCACCGTATTCAAGAGCGTCCAATCGATTCTCGCCGTCGGCGCGCCGATGACGCCGCGCTCGCGGCAGCAGCTCGTACACGAACTGGGCGTGGGCGACATCTTCGAAGGGCTGGGCAACCCGGAAGGGCTCACCGCTATGGAGTGCGCTTCCCACTGCGGCCATCATATCTTCGTCGATTGCTGCTTTGTGGAGATCATCGACCCGAAAAGCGGCGCGCCGCTGCCGGTCGGACAAAGAGGCAACGTCGTCATCACCACGCTCATCCCGCATGGATCCATTTTCCTCCGTTACGACACCGAAGATCTGGGCGTGATTCTTCCCGGCGCTTGCGCCTGCGGCAGGAGCTGGCCGCGCATGGAGGTTTATGACCGGCGCGCCAACGAGGTGGAGATCGCCGGGCAACGGATCGTTCCCTACGACGTGCGCATCTGCTTGGATGAATTGCCGGAGTTGGTCAATCTTCCGTTTGCCGTGGTGCGCGGCGAAACCAAAATGGAACGGCTCACGCTGTTGATGCAGAAGCCGGCTTCGGGCAACTTAGAGGAAATTCAAGCTCGGATCGCCAACCTGCTGCGCAAGAAACCCAACGTGGAGGCGATCCAAGAGTGGGCGGAGGAGCTGCCGCAGCGCTGGAAGGGCGTAACCGTAATCGAAGAAAAGGACTGGAGGAGAGCGCGTGTCTAAAGGAGCCGTCGGCCTGACCGCCGGATATTGGCCGGAAGACGTTTATCGCTACCTGGCAATTCCCGGCATACCCATCGACGACGGGCTGGTCGCCCGGCCGGGGAAAAGAACTCCAGACCGGCCCGCGCTGATCGGCCACCAGGAGCCGCTGAGCTACAAGCAATTGCTGGCGGACTTGGACCAGGCGATGAAAACCATCCTTACTTCACTTGAGGGAAAGGGCAATCGCGTCGCGATCGCGGTGGCGGACCCGCTCGAGCTCATGAAAGTCGTCTTCGGCGCGCTCAAGGCGCGCGGCGTCGTTTTTTTGATGAATCACTCCCTGCCACCGGCGCAGTTGACGGCACAATTGCAACTGTTTCGCCCCGACCTGGCATTGGTCGACGACGCCGCGCGCCGTTCCATCGAGGCTTCGTCGCAAGGCGTGCGAACCCTTTCGTTATTGGAGCTGCGCGAGACTAAACCCGCGACTGCCGCACCGCGCGGACGCCAGGACCTCGGCGCGCCCGCGCTCGCGCTGGCGATGGAAGGGGGCGGGCTCGCCTATCATAGCCACAAATCACTGCTCGCCGGCGCCGTGTCGTGGAGCACCTTTGTGCCGCTCAAGACCGAGGATCTCGTCCTGGCCGCGCAGCCGCTTTACACCTGGGAAGGTTTATACAGTTTGCTGCCGATCCTCTTCCGCGGCGGCACCTGTCTGGTCGCCGACTTGCAGGATCCCGACAAGCTTGCCCACGGAGTCAGGGAACATCGTCCCATCTACACCATGCTCTCCCGCCCCCAGGCGCGGTTGCTCTATCAGCCGAGCCACCGGCCGGTGGTCCAGGCTTTCAAGGAAAGTCTTCAAGGTTTGTTCGTTTCGACCACCGGGCCATTTACCGCGCTCGGACGGCTGCGCTTGAAAAATCTCCTCGGCAAACCCGCGTTATTGGCCTTCGGGTCGGCTGAAGCGGGACCGGTTTTCTCCTCTCATCCCACCTGGTATCTCGACACGGCGGTGGGAATCCCTGTAACCAACGTGGATGTCTGGCCGCTCAATCCGGCGAATGGTAATCCCCTGGAAGTTCCCTGGGAGACCATCGAGTACGGCGAAGTCGGGGTCAAGTCGCCGATGACCGCCGCCGATTACGACTCGCCGGAAGAAAAAGAAAAGCGCGTCAAAGGCGGCTGGCTGCGCACCAAAATCGTCACCACCATGGACCCCAACGGCCTTTTCTATATTCAGTCGAAAGTTCCGGACTGAGAGCGTTAGGCGAGTGAAGGTTAAACTGGACGAGAATCGAGGTCGGGAAGATTGATGAGATTGTAATAAACCCGCTGACGTCATCTTGAACAAACCCTCGACGAACTCTGCGGTGAAAAGAATTTCAGATATCTCACCGCGGAAGCAATGAGACCGCCGAGAAACTCGAATGATGACAGAAAAAGGTTCGCGTACCCTTTAGAGCAAAATCATTTTGGTCGGTTCGAGCTTGCGGGTGCGAGGATCGACGGTGTAACCGAGTATCTCGAGGGCGGTCACTCCCAGCAAAGGCATGTCATTGGGTTCACCAAATATCGTCGGCACCGTCCGGGCTTTGC
>JACPFE010000239.1 GCA_016183145.1 Deltaproteobacteria bacterium
ATTGGCTTCCAAACCTTCCGCCTTGAGAAAGCCCTTGTCGATGGCGACGTAGGACGGGATGTGAAAACCGCTGCCGCCGGTGGTGCGACCGACCTTGATCGGCTGCGCGAAAAGCTGGCTAACGGCGACGAGCGTCACCACAGCAATTGACAGCGCCACCATCATGATACAGCAAGCATAGGCCCTCCGAATTGAGTTAACTGTTTCCATCGATTTGCTCCTTTCTCGTCAGTGAATGGGCCGATCTCAAACTATGATAGTCCTACCGACGGTACCAAGGCAAGCCGTTTTGGTAATGGTTCAGTTTGCCAAGATCCCTCACTGCGTTTCGGGATGACAAATCGCTTAAGTGTCATTCCGAGCAAAGCGAGGAATCTTTCTTGATATCAAGAGCCATCTACGATTCTAAATGGACCCCTACCGCCATTTTTCATGGTTTGACAGCACCGCGGCAGCCACCTAATGTATGTGTTACATACCTTCAGGAGGAACAATCATGAACATTCTCATCACCGGTGCCGGTCTGATCGGAAGCCATACCGCGCGACAAGCCGTCGACGCGGGCAATAAGGTCGTCCTCTTCGATCTCGCTCCCAACCGGGAGTACCTCGAGAAAGTCGTCGGCAAGGGCCGCGCCGACATGGTCGCCGCGGACATGCGCGATTTGCCGGCGTTGATCAGCGCGCTGGATCGTTTCCAGGTCGATACCCTCGTTCACACCGCCGGTCTCATCGGCAAGCGCGTCGCGGAGAATTCCTATACGGGCGCGACCAACAATATTCTCGGCACCATCAACGCGCTGGAAGCCGCCCGGCTGCGCAAAGTTCGGCGCCTCGTATACGTCAGTACCTTCGGCGTTTACGACCGGTCTAAGATCAGCGGTAGCGTCGTTCGCGAAGGCGACGCGGTCGGCGGCCACAACCTTTACACGGTTACCAAGCTCTGCTCCGAGCATCTGGTTCACTCTTATACGGAGCAATACGGGCTCGATACCATCATCATCCGCCCCGCGGGAGTTTTCGGCCGCGGCCACTACGTCGGCGGCTCCACCGTCGGCATGATCATGCGCGATCTCGCGCTGGCCGCGATCAAGGGCGACCCTTTCACCATTGACTCCAAGGTCTACGCGCCCAACGAAGTCGTGTATGCCAAAGACGTAGCCTCGGCGATCAATCTCGCCTGTCAGGCGAAGAATCCGCAGCAAAGAACCTACAACGCCGGCAGCGGCGTCGTCACCGGCCCAGAAGACCTGGCGCGAATCGTAAAGGAATTGGCGCCAAACATCGACGTGAAAGTCACCGGCTCCAGCGCTGAAGGCTCGAGCAAGAGCGCACCCCTCGACCTCAGCGTGTCCAAAGCCGAACTCGGCTACGCGCCCAAGTATCCGCTCAAAGAAGCGTTGCGGGATTACATGGATGAACTGTGGGGAGATCACCGGAACTGAGTTCTCGGCTTCGAAGAGTCTCGACTTGATATTGTCAGGACTCGGGTTTAGCTAGAAACTTGAAACTGGGAACTGAAAACTGCTCAATCCCCGAGCCGGTAGCGGATCATATAATAGAGCGCCGCGACGCAGTCTTTCCAGGTGATTTTTTTCCCCTCTTCGTAGGTTCGCCCGTGATAGGAGATCGGCACCTCGTAGAAGCGGCAGCCGCGCTTGGCGAGCTTCATGGTGACCTCCGGCTCGAAGCCGAAGCGCTTGGATTTTAACTCGATGCCTTTCAGCGCCTCGGCACGAAAGACTTTATAGCCCACTTCCATGTCCGAGAGGTTTAGGTTGGTCAGCATGTTGGAAATTGTCGTGAGAAGATGGTTGCCCATGGAATGCCAGAAGAACAGCACCCGGTGTGCGCCGCCGCCGGCGAAACGCGTGCCATAGACGACGTCGGCGAGGCCGGCTTGTATCGGCTCCAACAATCGCGGGTAATCCGTTGGATGATATTCCAGGTCGGCGTCCTGGACGATGACCACATCGCCGGTGGCGTGACTCAGCGCGGTCTTGAGCGCCGCGCCTTTGCCCTGATTCACGGGATGCAAGAAAACATGGAGCTTGTTCAGCGGATCAGTCGCGCGAGCGCTGTCTTCTTCCAAGCGCTTGAGAATTTCCCGGCCTCGGTCCGTGGAGCCATCGTCCACTAGAATAATTTCCTTCGCCAGCGGAACGGCGCAGACGCGGCGCACGACTTCTGCCAACGTGCCGGCTTCGTTATAAACCGGAATCAGGACGGAGAGCTTCACTGCTCGAATTCGCGCTTCTTGAGTTCGCGCACGAAGGCCGAAAGGTTGGGGTCGGCGTTGACTGCGTCATTGATTTTGGCCTGGAAATCAGCCGCGGCTTTTTCCAGCGGACTCATATCGACCCGCAGTCCGATCCACTGGTTAAGCCGCAAAAGCAACGCCAAGGTGCCTCTCGGGTTGGGTGAAACCGACAGGTAATGGGGCAGCGAAGCCCACAGGCTCAAATGGGAAACATTGGCTACGCGGCAGGCATCGGCCAACACGCCGACGATGCCGGTCGGCCCTTGATAGCGCGAAGGGACGAGATCGAGTTGTTCGACCAGCTTGGCATCCGTGGAAAAACCCGTCAGGGGAACCGGCCGGGTGTAGAGAACTTCGTCGAGATAAGCGCCCAGGGTAACCACCATTTCCACCCGGCACTCGTGCGTGAACCGAAGCATGGTCTCGGTAAAAGTTCGCCAGCGTAGATGCGGCTCGGCGCCGATGCCGAGGATAAAATCTCTCTCAACGCCCATCCCGGCGCCGAAATAAAAATCGTACGAAGGCCAGTGGATTTCCCTGATCTTGCTTTCGTTCAAACGAACTACCGGCCGCTGCCTGTAGAAATCGTAAAACTCTTCGGGGTCGATGCTGGCAAATTTCTTTGCCAGCAACTGGTCGGCGAGATAACGCACCGCGGTGGTTGCCGACGCGCCGGCATCGCTCCAGCCGGCAAACGCAAGCAGCAACACGGGGTTTCTCAAGGAGGGCCGGCTATCGAAAGCCAGAGGATCGGTGGTCATGACGATTTTAATCTACCACAATTATACCCGGCGTCTCCAGTCCTAAACGACGTTCAAGAAGTTCAAACCGTTCAAGTCGTTCAAAGCGTTATCCGGATTCGCCGACGGCTCGAACGATTGGAACGGTTTGAACCAGGTACCCATTCATCTCTTTCAAGTCTGCGACTTAGCCGGAATGGCTGGGACTTTGCCGCCTGCTTTGCTATAGTGAAAAAAAACTATGACGGCGAATTGGCACCCACTCCCGCCCCTGTTTCAAAAAAACGAGGTCCTGTTCGGCCACGATGGCACGCCCGCGCTGATCGCCTTCGAGATCGAGGGTGCGAACCAGGTAAAAATATTCTCCCGCGACGACAAGCAAATCCATACCGCAAGCGCGCCGTTTGAGCCGTTCCTCCTGCTCGAGGGCGAAGCCGATTTAAAAGGTTGGAAAGGCGAAGCCAAGATCGAGACGCTGAGCGGCAAAGGCGCTTTCAATCGGCTGGCGCTCTTTCCCGATCTCAAGCAACTCGAGGACGCGCGGTCCCATCTCCAGAAGACAACCGGCAAAAGCCCCTCGGCGACCGACGCGCCTTACTGGTACTTCAGCGACCCCTTGCAGCAATATCTCCTGCTCTCGGGCAAGACCCATTTCCTGGGCATGACGTCTCGCGACCTGAAGCGCATGCAGCTCGACATCGAGACCTACTGCCAGGCGGGCTTTGAGTTTCCCAATGCGGCGCGCGAGTCTGACCGGATCACCGCGATTGCTCTGTCGGACTCTACGGGCTGGGAGCGCCTGATTTCCGGCAAGGAATACGGCGAAGCCGAAATGCTCGGCGAGATGGTCAAGGAAATCCGGCAACGCGACCCCGACGTGATAGAGGGCCACAATCTGTTCCGCTTCGACCTGGAATACATCGAAGCTCGGGCGAAAAGACATAGGGTGAAGCTCGGCATCGGGCGCGACGGCTCGCCGCTCGCCGGCCACGCCTCGCGCATGCAAATCGCCGAGCGCGCCATCACCTACCGGAAATACGAAATCTTCGGCCGCCACATCATCGATACCTGGATATTAGCCCAGCACTACGACGTGGCCACTCGTGAGTTGGAAAGCTTCGGTCTAAAGGAGATCGCGCGCCACTTCGGCGTTGCCGGCAGCGACCGGACTTACGTCCCGGGGGACAAAACCAGTTGGTATTTTGACCACGACTCGGACACCTTGTTCCGCTACGCGCTGGACGACGTGCGCGAGACTCGCGCGATCTCCGACCTGCTCTCGCCGAGTTACTTCGTCGAGGCACAGATTTTTCCTTACAGTTACCAGAACATCCCGCTGCGCGGCAACGCGACGAAGATCGATGCGCTTTTTCTGCGCGAGTACCTGCACCAGCGCCGAGCGGTGCCGCGCGCCGACGAAGGCCGCGAGGTCGTCGGCGGATTTACCGATATGGAGCACCAGGGAACCGCGCGCCATGTTCTGCACTGCGACGTGACCTCGCTCTATCCTTCGATCATGCTGGTTTACAACTATCTGCCTAAAAAAGACGAGCTCGGCGTCTTCACGGGGCTGCTGCGCGATCTGCGCGCTTTTCGCGTCAAGGCCAAGGAGCTGGCGCGGGACGCGCGCGACGAGGAAAGCAAGATTTATTTCAATGCGCTCCAGTCGACGTTTAAAATTTTGATCAACTCCTTTTACGGCTACCTAGGTTTTCCGATGGGCCATTTCAACGACTTCGAGGCGGCGAATCAGGTGACGGCCAAGGGCCGGGAGCTGATCCAATCCGCGGTCGCCTGGCTCAAACAGAAAGGCGCGCAGATCATCGAAGTCGATACCGACGGCATCTACTTCGTGCCGCCGCCGGCAGTGAACAGCCCGCTGGAAGAGGAGCGGCTGATCGCCAGCCTCGGCGAAATTCTTCCCAAAGGCATCGACCTCGAGCTCGACGGCCGCTACCCCGCGATGTTCAGCTACAAAATGAAGAACTACGCGCTGCTCGATGAGCAGGGACGCCTGCGCATCAAAGGCTCGGGGCTGCGCTCCCGCGGCCTCGAGCTGTTTCAGCGCGAGTGGCTGGAAGAGATGCTGGCGTTGCTACTCAAGGATGAGAGAAAGAAGATTCCCGATCTCTATCGGCGCTACCTTGACGATCTGGAGAACCACCGCAAAGACATTTCCTGGATCGCCAAGACCGAAACGCTGCAAGATTCCTTGGACAACTATCAGGCAAAAGTTAAGGCGAAAAAGCGCAACGCCGCGGCGCCCTATGAATTGGCATTGAAAGCCGAGCGGCCTTACCAGCCCGGCGATCAGATCTCCTACTACGTGACCGGCACCAAGGCGAAGGTTAAGATCAGCGAGAATTGCAAGCTCGCCTCGCAGTGGGACGCGAACAATCCCGACGAGAACGTCGAGCACTACAAGGCGAAGCTGGAGGAGCTGTACGAGAAGTTCAAGCCGTGGATCGAAGGGGAAGGAACGAGTGCTGAGTAACGAGTCCTGAGTCCTGAGTAACGAGTTCTGAGTGAGGGGTGAGGGGCGAGGGGACTCAGCACTCAGGACTCAGCACTCAGGACTTTTATGTGGGAGAGGACATGAGCGACAGGGTCGCGTTAATCACCGGCGGCGCCCGCGGCATCGGCAGGGCTGTCGCCCTGGACTTGGCCAGCCAAGGTTGGTCCGTGGC
>JACPFE010000240.1 GCA_016183145.1 Deltaproteobacteria bacterium
CGTGATGATCGCTATTCCGTTGACCGCCAAAGCAGCCAAGATGGGATATAATACGTTGGCGGACTTGCAGATGCTCGGGCTTGAGTATCAACACACCGGGTTGGCGGTAACCCAAAATGTGATCAAGACACAGCCGGAGCTGGTGCGCACTGTGCTCAAAGCTTTCGTTGAGGCTATCCACTACATGAAAACCCGTCGGAAGGAGGCCATCGCAATACTCGGGAAATATCTGAAATCGGACGACCCGGAAGCGGTGGTCGAGGCCTACGAAGCCACTGGGCAAACTCTGATTCCGGAAAAGCCCTACCCGACGCTCAAAGGCATTCAAATCATGTTGCGAGAAATGGGCAGCAAAGATCCGGCCGCGCGCGCGGCTCGACCCGAGCAGTTCGTGGATATGACTTTCATAAAGGAGCTCGACAGCAGCGGTTTTATCGACCGCTTGTACAAATCCACCGCGGTGGCCAAGGTGGCGCCGCGCGCGGAACCCGCGGCGACGCCGGCTCCGGCAAAAGAAAAAGCCGCTCCGCCGGAATCCAAGGTTAAGGCGGTAGGCACTGTAGAGGAAAAAGTCAAGCCCACAGCCAAACAACCGCCCGCGGCAACGGAGAAGCCCGCGGTTCCCAAGGTTGCGAGCACCGTCAAACCGGCCGCCGAAGAGTACATAATCAAGCAGGGCGATACTCTAAGCAAACTCGCCGAACGATTCTATAATTCTATGAACAAGTGGCCGAAAATTTACGAGGCCAATAGGGACAGCGTGAAGAACCCGAACTATATCTTCGTCGGACAAAAAATCGTCATCCCGCCAGACGAGCAAGCGAGATAATCGCGTTTTTGCTACGAGTGATCTGACTCCCGAGCCGGGCATCGTGTTCATGCCCGGCTCTTTTTTTGTGGAGCCCCGCGGGCGAGCCCAATATATCTTAGCACCGCTTGCTAGGTAGCCCCGGGTCCTATAGAGTGATCGCAGGTAAGCAAACGGGCTTACATCACTCCTCCGCTTAATGGCGCGCAAGAGGTAGAAGGCCGGGCCACAAACTCAGCGGTAGCATGGACTTCGGCTCCAGATCGAAAGCGAACGTATCCCTGGTTGTGACCCCTCCCTCTTCCAATATCCAAAGGCTATCGAAAGCCTGAAAAAGGAGAGCTATGAACCCTCTATTGATAATCGCCATACCTCTAGGTTTGGTGATCCTGGGCATGATATTGAACAGCATCGGGCTTGCTTCCTATCATCCTCCAAGTTCAGCGGAGCAAGATCCGGTCAAGAGACTGACCGCGGAAAAAGAAACCTATCGCAAGCTATTTGACCTACAAAGAAGCCGCATTATGAAGAGGCAGAAAAGGGTCGGCCAGTATAGTTGGCTGCTCATGGCTGCCTTTATCGGCGCCTTTATTTGGCTCTACATGGATACCGTGACTAAGACCGGCCTTTCGAGTCGCATCGCCGCGCTGCAAACATTGGGAACAGAGAAAGGGGAAGAAATGGTTCTCTCCGTGACTCTGAGCGACGGCAACAATGTCAAATACCTAATCAAGGCGCTTAAAGCCGACAAGTTTCGAAGCCGGACAAAGGCGAGATTTCGTAGATCCAAATCAGCCTTGAGGCGCCGAATCGGCGCCTCAAGCTGATGATTGCCGTCCTCTCGACGTTTCGAGAATTCTCGAAACGTCGAAGTTTGCCGATAGCGGTCCCCGCGCACGTCTTTCCCCGTTTCCACCTTTATCCTTTCGACATTTAGCTCTCCAAGCCCCACTACATTCTTGTCTTGTCATGGCCGCTGAATCGACCAATATCTTAAATACAATTCTGATTGTAGAAACCTTAAACTTACTGTAAGGTTTTTGCATGCAAAGCAGCGCAGAAAGATCTCGCCGCCTTTTTGAAGTGGCCGAAAGTCAGCAGGGATATTTCACCGCAACTGATGCGAAATCCTTGCGTTATGACTATCCGCACCAGCATTTCCATGTGAAAAAAGGGAACTGGATTCGCGTTGACCACGGGATCTTTCGGCTCAAGAACTTTCCAGCGGCGAGGCACGAAGATCTGATCAGATGGTGGCTGTGGACTCGGAAAAAGGGTGTTCTCTCGCACAATACCGCCGCTGCGGTATATGAGCTGGGCGACATTTTGCCGGCTCGAGTCCATCTGACTGTGCCCCCAGATTTTCGCAAGAAACCACCCAAGGGCGTGACCTTGCACAAGGCAAAAATTGTCGCTGCCGATTTTGAAATGCGCGAAGGATTTCCAGTTACCAAACCCTTGCGAACCATTGCCGATCTGACTTTGTCTCACATAGATCCCGAGAGATTGTCGGCAGTTATTAAGGATGCTCTCAAGCAAGGATTGGTGGAGAAAAAAGACTTGTTCGCTCTTTCTTCGAAGCTGTCTAAAAAGTCAGAGCGTTCAGCCCAGGAGATTCTCAATATCGCGATCGCAGAAACAGACCAATCGACCGGTACACGCCGGACAACGGGTATCGAGATGCCGCGAGTTAGTGAGACGGCGGCAGCGTGGAAACAAAACAGAGTCGATATCCGATTCTTGCTTAACGAACTCAAATCAGGTCTTCAGTCGGTTTATGGAAAGCGGTTGAAAGGAGTTTATCTGTTCGGATCCTACGCCCGCAGGGAGGCAGATCAAGAATCGGACCTCGATGTCCTGGTTATGCTACAAGATTTTGAGCGCTACGCCCTCGAAGTTGATCGCACTGCGGAGCTTGCCGCGGATCTTTCACTGAAATACGGGGTTACCATTAGTCTGGTATTCTTTCGTGAACGCGAATGGTTGCACGGCGATACGCCCTTTTTGCGCAACGTTCGTGACGAGGCCGTTTCCGCTTGAAAGAGACAACTGAAAGATTCTTGGAGAAAGCGTCCCGCTCGGTGCAGGCCGCAGAGCATCTAGCAAAGGATGGCGACGCGGAGTTCGCGGTCGGTAGAGCCTACTATGCAATGTTTCATGCCGCTCAAGCCTTGCTCAATGAAAAAGCGTTGAGGTTTCGAAGACATTCCGGGGTGCACAACGCGTTTGGTGAGCAATTCGTCAAGCCCGGACTGATAGATAAGAAATACCATAAGTGGCTTGTGGCCGCGTTCAATAAGCGCATCACTGGCGATTATGGCATAGACTCTCATTTTACCGCTGAAGATGCGAGTCTCGTCATCACCCAAGCGCGCGAGTTTCTGGACGCGGCGAAACAGTTTCTTGAAAAGGGAACATAGTTCATGGCGCGCAGTCAAAAATCAACCCAACCCCTAACCACTGCTCAACGGCTTTCGTCCATCGTGAAAGCCTGCCGCGACATCATGCGCAAGGACAAGGGTCTCAACGGCGATCTCGACCGTCTCCCGGTGCTCACCTGGATTATGTTCCTCAAATTCCTCGACGACATGGAGCCGATTCGCAGCGAAGAGGCCAAGATGAGCGGCAAGCGCTTTCGACATGCAATCGATTCCGGGCACATAATACCGATTTCACTGGCTATCAATCGGCTACCGATCGATCGGCTTGCGAGCAAAGCCGCGAAGAAGCCGACTATCATCCCGCTCCCGACGTTCTCGCCCTGAAAATCTCCGACGACTTCGAAGCCGCCCTCGGACAAGTCCGCTTTAGTATCCACGCTCCCAGTCTATGACATTTTCCAACGGCAGGCCTTCCAGGTAACGAGTCAGGTTTTCACAGAATAACATGACCCCGCGGTGCTCGGAGACGTCCGTTGCCGCCGATACATGGGGCGTAATGACAACGCGCTCATCCTGCCACAGACGCGAATCGGGCGGGCGTTCGAATTCCCCGACGTAGACGTCTAGAGCGACACCGCGAAGCCTCCCCTCAGCCAAAGCATGCAGCAGAGCTTCTTCGTCGATAATCTCACCGCGCGCGATGTTGACCAGAACCGTTCCTGATTTCATCGCGGCAAAAGCCGCTCGGCCGATCAAATGGGTGGTCTCTTTCGTCCACGGGCAACAAACGGCTACAAACTCGCTCTCGCCGAGCAGGTCATGCAGAAGGTGGGAGGATTCTAGTCGTACGAAGCCGGGCGGAAGCGGTGCCCCCGAAGCCACCTGCCGGCGCGTGCCAACCACGCGCATC
>JACPFE010000241.1:0-5902 GCA_016183145.1 Deltaproteobacteria bacterium
TAGCCGTTTTTAAAAATAGGCGTAGGTTTTTATCATACGTAGTTGTGGGTTGAATTCCTCTCCGGAAAATTCCGTCTTGAATATCCCACGATTAGCAGAAAGAACAGCGCGCTCGGCAGAAACAGGAGAGTCCCGATGACCACCCACAGGCTGAATCTTTGGTTGGGCGGGCATTGCGACAGGATAAAGATCGAAAACCCGACACAGATGACCGACATCGAAACAATGATCGGCCGCCACAGCTGTGCGCGAGCAATATTCCACGCATCATCCGGTTTGTGTCCCAGTTTAACCAGGCCCCGCCAGCGCTCTACTAGATGAATCATTGTGTCATCGATCCCCATGCCGAGCGCGAGATTCGCCGCCGGCGCGGAAATAACATCGAGCGGTGCGTTTAGAAATCCTATCAAGCCGAGCAGTCCGACAGGCACCATCGCCATGCCAAAAGCCATGGTCAAGCCAATCCAGATCGAGCGGGATAGGATAGCACCAATGACGCCCAATAACAGGACAAGCTCGCCGAGTCCTTCGATTAGACTCGAGCTAACGGGTTGGGAAAGCTGCGCCCGCAGCGGATACATGCCACCCACGAGAGTGGCGCTAAAACCATGGCGGCGCACGCTTGCCTTGATTCGCTGGATAATTTCCAAACGAGGCATAGTGCGGCCTGACTCGCGCATGCGCAGGATAAAGTGGCCGTAACGGTGATCGCGCGAGATGAAAGATCGCGCGATCTTTTCATACCTCGGTTCCGCCAATTTATTCAGAATGGCTTTCCAAGAGAATAGAAAGGAAAAAGGAAACTTCTCTCCTTCCGCCATGAGAAGCGGCAGCGACACAACAGTGCCGTTTTCAGGGTCCCGTTCCAGATCTTGCTGGAGGCGCCACAGACGATCGTAGGCCTCGTTGGTGTCGAGCTTGTGGCCCCGCGCGTCTTTAATGACGAGCTCCATCAGGCTACTTCCCCCAGTGCGATCGACATGTTCCAAGCCCCGCTTCAACCCCTCGGGAAAATACGATAGTAGGCTCGGATCCGTATTAAGGCGGTAAATTCCTGCTCCAAGCAGCAGAGAGACGATGACGAAAGCGGCGGCGATCCAGCCGGAGAATTTGCTCAATAAAAACGGGCGGACGCTTTGGTTATCGACGTCGAGACCCTCTGGCGCTTTTTCACGTGCGACACCGAGCAGGAAGGGCGGGAAGATGAGATAGGCCGCAAAAAGCGCGCAGATCGTCGCAATGGAGCCGCTCGCGCCAAGCTGGCGCAAAGGTAAGTTGCGGAAACTCAGACGGAGAAGGGAATGTGCTCTTGAGTCGCGCTTTTTCCGCTTCGAGTTCCTGGTTGACGGATCTCAACCAGTGAAGTTGAACCAACTGTCAACAAAAGACTTGACTTCTTTCCTTCAAGAAAAAACTTCTGACCCTTTTGATTCTTCCAGAAACGACGTTTTTCTCGACTACTTCTGCCGCGGTTCCGTGAGCGATGCATCCGGCAGTTTAAGGTCGCCCCGGCGCGACAATCTTACGGCCTGCACCAGGCTCCGCGCCGCATTGCGCACTTCTTCATGAAAGTCCTTTTCTTGGTCGAGATCATCGTGGCTGGTCGCGTAAGGCTCGTAGTACCCGATGTATCTCCCTACCAGTGCGCTTTGTCCCGCTGGTATGAGGCCAATGTCGGTCAGCCAGTCGGTGAGAATTCTTCGCAAGTTCTCGACTCCGGCCGCATCGCGTGGACCACGACCGAGAAGACGCGGCCCGCCAAGTGCTTCGGATAGTTCCAACCTTTAAGCTCCAACTCCTTCGCCCGCTGCGGGTTCTTTCCACCCGTGGAGCTTGGGTCCGGATTTCCTCCATCAGCGCAAACTAAACGGTCGATCATGAGCTTTAACGAGCTCGGTGCTTGATACCAATTGACCGGGCAGATAATCATGACCCCGTGGGCAGCCGCCCAGAGCGGATAGATTTCCGCCATCCAGTCACCCACCTGGCCCATGGCGTGGTTCGGATAACAGGAGCAAGGCCAGTTGCACAGCGGCATCGCCGTAGAGACGCATGCCTTGCACGGGTAAATAACGCGTCCGTACTCTGAAGTGAGTCGGCTCAGATCGAGCAGGTCGACCTCAAAGCCACGGGCTTTCGCGATGACTTCCTTGGCCATGGTGACGAGACGAAAGGTCTTCGACATCTCACCGGGGCAACTCTGGTCGCTGCGCGAAGAGCCATTGATTAACAGAATGCGGGACGGAGCCTTGCGGTGTTTTTGCCGCCTTTCGGCGCTTAGGATCGCCGTGCGGGTCTCCAACCATTCGATCGGCAGCTTAAAGTCTGGGTCGGCGAATCCCCGCCCAGCCGACTGAGTGCGCGGGTTCTTGCGGTACTTGTCGTACCCCTCCCATGCCTTCTCGATGATTCTCTCGATCTCCTCGGCGACCTCTGCAAAAGCGGGATCGTAAAAACGCCCGCGCAACCGATCGCTAAATTCCGCCTTGCTGAGTTGCACGCTCGGCATTCCTTTTCTAATCGTCGTTGACTTGGCCATGAGCGCACACCTCCCAAACATGATTTTAAAAAAGACTCTTTAGCGGCAGGCTATATGAAACCGCCTCTGGACTCTAGCGAAAAGCTGAAACTGTTTTTCAGTCATCGGGGTCTGATTTTTTTTCTTTACTTTCTTGCCAAATCGTTGAGTCGTGGAGGTCTGACCGCGCGAACCTTAGCTCGGATCTTATCGGTAACGGGCAAGAAGCTGGCGAAGGACGCGCCCCTGGCGACCGCCACCCGGCGCGCGAGATGCGCGCGACGATAGAGGCCTTGCGCCGCGAAGCGGGATAAGCTCCCGACAGCGATCGTATAGCGAAGCGATGAAATAATGCAGTAGGGAATCTTACTGACTTACCGGATGTTGCGGTAGGGACATTTCCGTCACTTCAGCGCCGTTCAGAAGAGCGGAGCGTAGGAATACCTTAAAATCCAATGGCAAATTTCCACAGCTAATGATGGCATAGGGTTTGCGCTGCGCGTTGCTGTGGATGCAAATCCGGTAACATCGTGGTGCGCCCGGTGAACAATGTTGCTGGAGCCAGTGGCTGTTCACCCGCACATTTCGCTTTTCCCTCCATCTCTATCGAGGGGCGTAATTGTTGGCGGGTGGCGCGCGCGCGGAGAGCGGCGTTCCTCGTCGACGCCGCCTCTTACTACGCGGCTTTCGCGGCGGCCGTCGAGAACGCGACAGAGTCGATTCTCATCGCCGGCTGGGACTTCGACAGCCGCATCAATCTCGTGCGCGACGAGCGCCAGCGCGCTCTCCCGACGCAGTTAGGCGCTCTTCTTAAAACTCTCGTGGCGCGCCGCCGGGATCTCCATGTGCACGTTCTAGGATGGAATTACGTCCTGATCTACGCCCTCGACCGAGAGCCATTTCCGATCTTCAATCTCGACTGGCGCACCCACCGGCGATTTCATTATTTCTTGGACGGGTACCACCCGGTCGGGGCATCGCATCACCAAAAGATCGTGATCGTGGATGACGCTATCGCCTTTGTCGGGGGCATCGACCTGGCCAAAAGCCGGTGGGACACGTCGAAACACGATGCTCAAGAGCGGCGACGAGTCGATCCAGGGGGGCGCCCTTATGCGCCTTCGCATGATGTCCAGATGGCCGTTGACGGAGAAGCCGCCGCTGCTTTAGGAGATTTGGTGCGAGAGCGTTGGCGCCGGGTCACCGGCCACCGGCTCCGTGCCCCGGTGGCCCAGTCAAGCGATCCTTGGCCTTGCGGCCTGAAACCGGATCTGGAAAATATATTCGTCGCCATTGCCCGTACCGAACCGGGCTACGGCGTTCACCCCGAAGTGCGCGAAGTCGAGAAACTTTATCTCGATGCCATCGCAAACGCGCGACGCTCTATTTATATCGAGACCCAATTTTTGACCTCGCCAATCTTGGGTGAGGCGTTGGGCGCGCGACTCAAAGAGGAAGACGGTCCAGATATTATCATCGTTCTTCCCGAAAAAAACTCCGCCTGGCTGGAGGAATTCACTATGGGCGTTCTCCGCGCGCGTATGCTGAAGCGCCTGCGCGGGGCTGACCGTTTCGGACGACTGCGTCTCTATTACCCTCACGCGCCAGGGCTCGGCAGTGATTTCATCAGGGTGCATGCGAAAGTCCTTGTAGTCTCATCAGGTTGCATGCAAAAGTCCTTGTGGTCGACGATCGGCTGGTGCGTGTCGGATCATCGAATCTCAATAACCGGTCCATGGGGTTGGATACGGAATGCGATCTGGCGATAGAGTCAGGCGGCGAGGCGCGCATCGAAAAAGTCATTGCCCAGTTCCGCAACCGCCTCCTGGGCGAACACCTCGGCGTCGCGCCACAACAAGTTGCCTCAGTCATCGACCGGAAGAAATCGCTTGCGCTGGCGCTCGATTCCTTGTGCGGCAACGAGCGCACGCTGAAACCTTTGGATGGGACGGTGGCGAAGTGGCTTGACCGGTGGCTTCCAGACTCGGCCGTCATCGACCCCGAACATCCGACCGTCGAAACAATCCTTGACGAGTTTGTTGCCGAGGACGATGAAGTGCCCCAGCGGCGAAGGCTGGTTCAGGGCGGGGTGATACTGGCAATCTTGCTCAGTCTTGCCGCGGCGTGGCGTTGGACAGCGCTCGCGGAATGGGCTGCTGTCGATCGGTTGATGGGCCTGGCCGCCTCTTTCAGTGACCAACCCGCGGCACCCTATCTGATGATCGCATCCTACCTTGTTGGCAGCTTGGTCATGTTTCCCATAACGCTGCTCATCTTGGCCACGGCCTATGCCTTTGGACCGCTCCTGGGCTTTGCCTGTTCTCTCGTGGGCTCGCTTTTAGCCGCGTTGCTCACCTATGGAATTGGTTTCTTGCTTGGGCACCGTACCCTTCAAAGGATCGGTGGTCCCCGCATCGGGTGGCTGCGCCGCCGATTCGCGCGCCATGGTCTGCTGGCGATGATCCTCGTGCATCTTGTGCCGGTGGCGCCGTTTACGGTGGTTAACATGATCGCCGGCGCTTCGCGCATCCGCGTTCGCGACTTCGCTCTTGGCACTTTAATCGGAATGCTTCCCGGCATTCTCGCTGTCACTCTCATTGAGTTTCAATTGGAAAATATCATCCGCAATCCGGGCATGGGGCGCCTCGCTTGGTTGTTAGTCTTGGTCACCTTGATGGCGCTGGCGACTGTATGGATCCACCGGCGACTCAAACAGGGCTTTGGTTCACGGCGATGACGGCCTTCAACGGCAAATGATCCGAAGCAATGCGGCTGAGAGGCGTATCGTGGACGCAGATACTCAGGAGCGCGTGGTTGGGCCAAACAAGGATACGATCAAGAGCCAGGAGAGGAAATATAGATGGGAAAGTCGGTAACCCGATCGATCTTCCCAGACGAGCGTGAAGCCGGCGCAGCGGAAGGCCCATGGGAAACCATTCGTTGATATCACCTAATAGAACCACAGGCCGCGCGCGTTTCTCGGTGAGAAAGGTAAGCAACTTTTCGACTTGATTCCTGCGCTCGCCACCACCGAGTCCTAAATGGGTCACTATGATCCGCACGACGTCACCCGCGACATCCACATCCGCATCGATAGCTCCGCGCGGTTCACTATTAGGAACGCTCAGGTCGATCGATCGGATCTCCAAGATGGGATGGCGAACGAGCAAGACATTGCCGTAGTCGCCGGTGTGTCTTTGGATAGTCGGCCCGGCGAAAACGTACAGACCGGTGAGCCCCGCCAGATAGTCCATCTGGTAAGATGCTGTCTTTATCTCGGGCCCACAATCCACTTCCTGCAAGCCGATGATGTCGGCGTCGAGATTTTTGAGCACCTGGGCGATGCGAGTAGGGTCACGGCGGCCATCCCAACCGACCCCCTGG
>JACPFE010000241.1:5930-7633 GCA_016183145.1 Deltaproteobacteria bacterium
CCCCCTGGTGGATATTGTAGGATGCCACTGTGATTGACGCAGCCGGGACCGAATCCTCGAACTCGGGCATGATTCTATTTGGAATGCAAAAAGGATGACGAGGAAAATCTACCTCGGTTGTAGGGGAAAAAATCCTCCGAATAAACGTCCGGAAACAGTCGCCACCTTGGAAATCAATGCCTTCGTGGCATTGCTCTGCCTGGCGTAAGTGTTGCGTGCGAATTTCGGATCCCCGATCTGAATTTAGAATCGAGGAGCCCGTCCAACTGTCTCGCTTCGTCTTTAAAGAATGACTCTTCCGTGTAGTAGAATTTCCTCCGTGCCTTCTCCTTATTGTAGGGGAAATTCCTGCAAAAAAATCACCTGCGTTATCTGCTGAAATAAAATCCCTCCACAATCAATGGCTACGTTAAAGCAATACGCGTGGCATATGCCTTGCGTTGTTCGGTTTTCAGCGAGCGTCGAGCAGCAAAAGAATCAGGAGAGGAGGTGTTTATGGCAGCCATACAAACCGTAGAAACCACACTAGGAGAATTGATCGAGGCACTGACCGAGGAGGCCGGGCAGGTGGTTCGCGATGAAAGGGAGGCCAACATGCTGGTTGCCTATATCCTTTCCGACATCTTTCGTAAGTCGGAACCGATTTCGCAAAGCTGGCACTAATATAAGCAGGACAAATTCATCGCTGCAAAGCCTACGGGGTTTGATGCGGCGTGAACCATAAGAAGGGATAACAGATGTTCATGTATCTTAGTTTGCAGCCATTGGTATCGCTCATTGCAGGTATATTGATTCTGATGATGCCCCGGTTACTCGGCACCATCGTTGCGATTTATTTAATCCTCATTGGCGCGTTGGGCTTGGCGCGGATGTAAGAAGGTGAGATCAAACCGCAAGAGTCATCGTTGCCAAAGCGATGGCGTGGTGATTTCACTAGGCCTCTTTGTTTTCGTTTTGTCATGGCCCTTTACCGCAACCCGCGCCGGCGATGACTTTGCCAATGATCAAACAGCGTATCTAACTACCCCTTCTCAGCCCGAACAACGGAACATAACGGTCTTTGGTAACGCTCTTGTCGACGAGCTTTTCGGTAAAGACCGGTTGACCAAACAAGAAGATGACAAGAATCGAGGCGAGAGCGAAAACGCCATCGCGCCGAGCACGCCGAGTACTCCGATAATGAGAAAAGATCCGCCGTCTCTACAGCCGCGCGTACAGCCGAATGAATCCTTGATGGTCGGGATCGCGCGCAACACGTCTGCCAAACGCGCCGCTGCTTTGCGTTTCGCGGAAAAGGGGAGAAAGCTGCTGCGCAGCGGCGACTACGAGAAGGCATTGGTTCATCTTGAAAAGGCGCTTGCTCTCGATCCGAGCCCGCACATCTATTTCTACTTGGCCCGCGCCCACTATTATCTAGCTCGTTATCAGCAAGCGTTGAATTTTCTCGAGATAGCGGAACCCTGGCTCACGGAGCAAGCCGACTGGCTGGCGGAGGTCGCGGCCCTAAGGGCGGAGAGTTTCCGCGCATCGCGTCAAGGAACAAGGTACGCCCGCGTGCGGTAACGAATTCGCGACCCGACTTAGTGGGCGTTTGTCAAGGTAATGTCAAGGAAACAGGAAGGAATTCGGCCAGTTTACAAGTAAAACCCCTTCAAATGTAGCGCTGAGCCCAAAACAAGTATCCATTGAAATCAATCACTTAC
>JACPFE010000242.1 GCA_016183145.1 Deltaproteobacteria bacterium
AAGCCGACAAAATCGCCGGGCCCGATCTGATGCGTCGCCTCTCCGATGACTTCCGTCCCGCGTCCCGACAAAACATAAATCGCCTCTTCTTCGTAACGGTGCGTATGAAATTCGGTTGACTTGTCGCCGGGCGCGATCGAGATCAGATGAATGCCGATGTTCTTGAGGCCGACCGCGTCGCCGAGCGATTTGTCCATTCGAATAGCGGCCGGGTTCAAGTTATGGACCCTTCGAACGGCTTCCATCGCGGCGATTGCTTTTGCAGACACGTACATTGACGCTCTCCTTAGAACTGCTCGTGGCCCGTTATCAGCTCATCGCAGAGATGATGGCATTTACAACATTCTCGATCCCGACACTGGAAGAAATGGCAATTCTGTCGGCTAGAATCGGGGAATATTTGCGGATATCTACGGAGTTTACTTCATGCCATATGGGTAAAATGACCTTGCGTCCTTCGACCTCGCGAGCAACAAGGCCATCAAGTTCCTTCTGTGGCCATTCCTTGCGGAAAAAACTTGGACTTAAGATGATCAGTCCGAAGCGGGAATGGGCCAGACCTCGATCAATCGATCGTCGTAGGCTATCGCCAAGGCGTAATGTGAATTCGTCGTACCAGACTCTGACACCTTTAACCCGCAGTCTTTCCGCTAATTCACGCGCGAGCACCTCCTTATCCTCGGAGGCATGACTAATAAATACGTCCCACGTAGTATCCTGACTGGATTGTTGGGGATGCTGTCCTTGATCTGGACGTAGTTCCTCTAAGATCGGAGCTGGTTCATAAAGTATCTTGCTAGCAAACTCATGAAACTTTTTGACTTTTCCGCGCATCGCTTCGACTACCCCACTAGGCCATGTCCCCTTTGCTGTTATTTTGTTAATTTCCTCTTCCCGATACCATGCGGCATAAATGAAAGCAGCCTTAAGATATCTAAAACTACCAACCGAGAGGCGTTTAAAAACAATTTCGCGCGACGGCCCTTTCTCAAGTTGCTCTTCGCCATAGTCAATCATCTGCTGTAGGTCTTCAAATTCGCGACTATAAGGCGCGTCAAAGGCACCATGATTAATTGCGATTTTATTCCACTCCTGTAGCTTGGACACCAAGAGTTTTAACGCCTCTTGGACCATTTTAAACTCCCGGCGTGGAACACGATAATCGCCAGCTGTGGTTTTATCAAAGGTGTATTCGTACACGGGTTAAACCTAATCTTTAATCAAGAACGGCGCGACGATGTCCGCGAGCTGCGCGGGTTTCTCGTGCGGGATGTGATGGCCCGCGCCTGCCACGGGTACGATCTTTGCGTTGGTGAACAGTTTCGCGCGCGGGCCGCGCACGGATTTCATGAAACCGCTTTCGGTGCCGTAGACGAACAGGATCGGGCATTGCAGCCGGCGAATGAAGGCCTCGATTTGCCCTTCCGACATCGCCGTCGTCGTTCGATAGCGCAGGATCGGATCATGCTTCCAACGATACTTGCCCCCTTTATAGTTCGTGCCATGCCGCGCCATGTGCAGAGCCGCGTCGTCGGGAATCAGGGGAAATGCCTTCTGCAGGGCCTTGGCCGCCGCCTCCAGCGAGTCATAGGGAAACGGAATCTCAACGTAGTCCCTCCCCTTCAATCGCTCTGCCATAATGTTCGGCACCTCATCATCGGCGCGGGCGAAGGGACCGAGCGATTCGAGCAGAACCATGCGTTTCACCTTCTCGGGAAAAGCGCCGGCGTAAAGCATACACATGCTGCCGCCGAGGGAATGACCGATGATCGTCAGTGGCTCCTTGTCCAAATGCTTTAACAAGCCGGCCAGGTCGGAGAGAAAGTCCTCGTGCTGATAGCCGCGGCTCGTGGCCGGCCATTCGCTGTCACCGTGGCCGCGCAGGTCGATGGCGACCGCGTGTTTGATCGGCACCCCGCGGGCGAGCAGCGCCGCGAGAAAAGGGTCCCAGCTTCGCCCTTGATCCCGCACGCCGTGAACGAAAACATAAGTCTCTTCGTTCGGGTCGCCCCACTCCCAGTAGTGCAAGCGCAAGCCGTCATGAATAAAGTAGCGCCGCCGCGGTTCCCGGCTCATCGCCCCCTTGGCAGATTCTCGCGCCGGCTTACGAAGCGGTTTGGGTTTCAGCCGGCGCGATCTCACGGCTTTCACTTTCTTCACGTTGCGTTTCACCTACCTTCTCCCCAACTCCTTCAATGCCTCCTCCACGTAGCTGTGATCCAGATATTTGGCCGGACCCGGCAGCGGCGGTTTCAACAGATTGCGCTCCCCTTCCGATCACTTCCTCGCTTGATCGATAAACTGCCGCACGAAGTCGATCAGCTCAGGGGAAGCAGTTAGCACTTTTTGTTTGAGCCGTTCCCCTTCTTCGCCGACTTCGAAGCGCGGATGAAATCTCATTGCCTTTTGCGCCTCGGCGAGAAACTCCTCATCTTTGGAAAGCCCGACGAAGGCTTGCCTCAGCGCCGCGACCGCCTCCGGCGGCGACCCCGGCGCCAGCAATGCCACGCGGCTGAGATTCTGGCTGGCCATGTTCGCCGCTTTGAGCGCTTCGTATTTGATCCCGGTAGGCGCCTTGCCGTGAATTTGCGTGTAGACCTCGGTAAATGAATTGAGCTCGGGATAATCCGGGCTCTTGCCCATCGTCCCGTCCGGTTTGACAACATCGTGATAGTAGAGCGGCGTGACGATGCCGGTCTTCACCAGTTGCGGCTCGACGACGCCGCGGTATCCCGGAATGTTTTCATCATGATACTGAATCTCGTTGCGCTGCACCGCCAGCCGCGCGTCGTTGCTGCTGTTGTACCCGGTCACGTAATCGTATTTGAGCCCGAGGATGTCGAAGGCGAGCCGGAAACGCAGGTCCTTGTTGCTGTCGAAAGATAACCCGCCGGCCCGGAAGCGCGCGGCCTTTGCGATGTCCGTTGGTTTTTTTATCCCCGGCGGAACGTCCGAGCGGATGTAACAGACAGTCACGCTCGCCACCGAAGCGATGTACGGCAATTTGCCGATATCGACCCGTAATGTAGGAGTGCGCATCATTTGGTGATTATAGGGACCGGTAAAATAGCCCATCGTCAACCCGTCGGGTTTGGCCACCTCGCCAAGAAAGTTCATCCCCGTCACCCCGCCGGCGCCCGGCATGTTTTGCGGGATAATGGTCGGGTTGCCGGAAATATGCCTGGCGAGATGACGCGCGACGATTCTCCCCTCAATGTCGGTGGGCCCACCGGCGGCGAAGTTGATAAGAAAGACGATATTCTTACCCTGGTAAAAGGACTTTTCCGCCGCCACGACGGGGGCTAGAAAGAAAATCAAACCCGAAAGGAAAAGTAGCGAAGCTCGTCCGATAAACTTCATAAAATGTCTCCTTTCATTACTGCTGTTTAAATTCAGTCTACGTCGCACTTTCTATTTCAGCCAGGACCATTTCCCTCAACTTCACTTTGTTGACTTTACCGACCTCGGTGTGCGGAAGCGAAGAACGGATCTCGACGGATTTGGGAATTTTGTAAGACGACAGCCGTTCTTTGCAGAACCGGATCAGCTCCTCGCCTTGCAAAACCGAATCGGGCTTGAGCACCACCACCGCCTTTACCGCTTCGCCCCACTTTGGGTCCGGCACGCCGATCACCGCCGCTTCGAGCACGTCGGCATGGCCGTAGAGCACGCTCTCGATCTCCAGCGGGTAGATGCTGATGCCGCCGCTTTTCACCATATCTTTTTTGCGCCCGGCGACGAACAAATAGCCTTCTTCGTCGAAGTATCCTAGATCGCCGGTGTAAAACCAGCCGTCGCGGAACGAGGCGCCGGTCGCTTCGGGATTTTTGTAATATCCATGTGTCGCCAGCGGACTGCGGCAGACGATTTCCCCCGCCTCGCCGACCTTCACCGGATTGCCGGCGTCGTCGAGGATGCGCAACTCCACGCACCAGACCGGCTTTCCCGCGGCATTGGGCTTGGCCGCCAGATCGGCGGGCTTGGAAATCGCCATCTGGCCCGAGTCTGTCGAAGCATAGGTGCGGTAGATGTTCGGCGTGAGCCGCGTCTTGAGATCCTCCAGCACGGTGGGATGAACTTTCCCGCCCGTAATCGCCAGGCAGCGCAGCGAGCTGGTGTCGTAGGCGCGGGAACCCAAGACGTGCAGCATACGCTCGCACATGGTCGGCACGGCGCCGATATAAGTCACCTTCTCCCGCTCGATGGTCTTAAGCACTTCCTCCGCATCGAAACGCTCGTGCAGGATCATCGTGCCGCCGAAGTAGATGATGCCGAGGGTGAAAGAGCGCCCGGCGTTGAAGTAGATCGGGGAGGAAAGCAGCGCTTTGTCGTGACCGCCGAGCCCCTTCTCGATGGCGTTGTTGATGCAGTGCAGAGCAAAGGTCCGGTGCGTCGCAAGGCAACCTTTAGGGAAACCGGTCGTACCTGAGGTCAGGAGCACAGCAAACGGATCGTCTTCATGCACCTCTACCGGCGGCTCCGCGGAGCTCTGACCGTCGAGCAATCCGCCATAGCTCAAGCCGGATGCGACGATCGGCCGAAGAAAGCTCAATGCGTGGATTTTCCTGGCCATCTCGAGTTCTTGCACGCAGTCCGACTGGAGAATCAGCGCTCTCGGTTTGAAAAAGTCCAGCACCGAGCCGAGTTCCAGCGCCTTCCATTTTATATCCAAAGGAATCGCCAGCGCGCCGATCTTGGCCATGGCGAAGAGAATCTCCAGATGCTCGATGCGATTGCCGACCATTACGGCGACGTCGTCGCCCTTGCCTATACCCAAGGACAACAATCCGTTGGCGAGTTGATTGACCCGCGCGTTCAGCTCGCCGTAAGTGATTTCACGGAATCGGTCTGTGGCGGCGAGCTTGGCTGGGGTATTCGTGGCGCTACGGCGCAGGCCATCGCCCATCAACAAAGAGGTTTTTGTAGCCATGAGGGGTACAAACTCAAGCGTTCAAGGTTCCGAGTTCAAGGTTCAACGTTTTGAAGAAAAAACTTCCGACGCAGGCACCAGGGCCGAGATAATTCCGCTCCGACCTTGAACCTTGAACTTTGAACCCGGAACGATTTTTATCTTCCCTTCCACGCCGGCGACCGTTTTTCGACGAAAGCCTTCGGCCCCTCTTTGGCGTCTTCGGTGTTCAATACCATGCTCGCAAGGTCCGATTCCAACCGCAGACCTTGATCGAGTGACAGCTCGCTGCCCTTGTAGATCGCTTCCTTTATATAGCGCAGCGCCAAGGGCGCACCTTTCAAGAAAGACGCCGCCATCTTTTCACCCGCCGGAATCAATTGATCGTAAGGGACGACGTGATTCACCAGGCCGATGCGATGACATTCTTGAGCGTCGTAAAGCTCGCCGGAAAGACAAATCTCCAGCGCCTTGGGAATGCCGACGAGCCGCGCCATCCGTTGCGTACCACCCGATGCGGGGATGAATCCGAGACGCACTTCGCTTAATCCCAGCCGCGCGCCCTCCGCGGCGACGCGGATATCGCAGGCGAGACTCATCAACAGTCCCGTTCCTACCACGTAACCATTCACCAGGGCGATGGTGATTTTGTTTATCGCCGCAATGGCCGGCGCCGGTGTGCCCGGAGTGCTGGAATATCTCGCCTGGCGGAGCACCAGCGGCGACTGAGCCTGCGTCCCGCTCGCAGCCGCATTGGCTCGCGCCCGATCTTTGACATCGCCGCCGACGGAGAACGCTCGCTCGCCGTTGGCTTTGAAGATTACGATCTGAACGTCGCGATCGTCGTTCGCCTGTTTGCAGTAACCGACGATCGCCTCCACCATCTCGCGATTAACCGCGTTGAGCGACTCCGGTCGGTTGAGCGTGATCCAGGCGATCTGGTCTCTTACTTCGTAAAGTATCTTGTCTGTGTCCATTCGGATGCTTCTTTCTGTCTCGAGTCTGGATTTCTAGATTCCTAATTCCTTTTCCACGCCGCTATCCTGACAACCACGGCGCTATGTGTCAAACCGAACGCACCCCTTTCACTCGCCGCCTATCCCAAAGGGCGAGGTTGGAATCGAGATAGTCTCTTGTTTCGAATCTGCCACCGCGGATTCAACTCGAAACTGCCAGAGCTAACTACTCCCGCAAATGTCAAACTTTTGCGAGTCCCCCAGCAGAGCTGAGGGTTTATTTACGATTAATTATCGCGGCGACGACGAAACCAAGAAGGCCGGCGACTGCAAAACGGCCGAATAGCCGAGTCGGCGAAGTTACGGGTGGAAAATCGACCATCAATCAAATGGCCTTGGCGTCCCTACAGGGATTCGAACCCTGGTTTCCGTATCGAGCCCCCCTTTTCCGTTGCGAGCTTTCTTCAAGAGGGATAACGGCGTCCTGGGCCGCTAGACGACAGGGACAATAAAATTAAACAGCAAAACCAGTACCATTTCCGAAAGCGGTGGATTCTCCTTTTCTTCCTCCGAAAATGAACCATCAGCTCAGGAAGATTCCCTCACCCTCGCCCTCTCCCAGAGGGAGAGGGAAGGGGTGAGGGTTTTCATGGTCAAGGGCGAAGCATAATGATTCATGACAATTAGGAAATTACCAAAACTAGACAGAGTAATAGGCTCCTCTCTCTTGTGCCTGAGAAAAATTCTGCGTGTTTTCTTACTAGCAGGAAAATCGCAATTCAAGATTCGCCCACTCCGTGCGCACCAGAGGCAGTAAACGCCCTGGCGCAGAATTTGCTCAGGTCACTCATAAATTTTTTGAAAGGATGGAAACTATGGATCTAAGGTTGATGGCTGGACGAATCGGCCGAACGCTAGTTGCGGTGTCTGGGGGATTACTCGCCCTCGGCGTAGTTCAACCACTCTGGGCCCAGGCCGGAGGTAGCATTTCGGGGCGGGTGGTGTTTGTCGGAAACGCACCGCAAGCGAAGAAGGTGAAGGTGACAAAGGATAATGAGAAA
>JACPFE010000243.1 GCA_016183145.1 Deltaproteobacteria bacterium
CAAGCCCGGGGCCCGAGTCGAGAGGTCGAAGAGGCCTCTAGAGTCGCGCAACTGCTGCCGACGATCCGCTCCTTCGGCGCGCAATTCGATACCATCATCGGCGAGCGCGGCGTGCGCCTCTCCGGCGGGCAAAAACAACGCACCGCGCTGGCGCGGGCGATCATCAAGAACCCGCCGATCCTGATTCTCGACGACGCCTTTTCGAGTGTGGACGTCGAAACCGAAGAGGAAATACTCCGAGAGCTCAGGCAATTTATGAAGGGCCGCACGACATTACTTATCTCCCACCGGAGTTCCACTGTGCGCGAGGCCGACATGATCGTCTATCTGCGCTGCGGGGAAGTGATCGAGCAGGGCAGCCATGAAGAGCTGCTCACCCGTCGCGGACCTTACTACCAATTGTTTCAGCGCCAGCGGCTGGTGCGCGAAGTCGAAACCATGAGTCACGAGGGACAACGGCCGTGAGCGAAGCGCTGCACACCGATGACGAGATCCTCGGCAAGGCGTACGACGCGCGCTTGATGGCGCGCATGTTGCGCTACCTGCGGCCGTATTGGAAGCTGCTGGGGGTTTCCTTTAGCTTTCTCTTGCTCCACACCGCAACCCAACTGCTGGGTCCCTACATTACCAAGGTCGCCATCGACGGCTACATCGCTCACCAGGACGTTGCCGGACTGGATCTCATGGCGTTGGCCTACCTCGGCGTGGTCCTTCTCGGTTTCATTTTTCTCTTCGTGCAGACCTACACCACCGAATACACCGGCCAGCGCGCCATGCACGATCTGCGCATGGAGATTTTTACTCACCTGCAGAAACAAGACATGGCCTACTTCGACCGCAATCCGGTGGGCCGGCTCATGACCCGGACCATCAACGACGTGGAAACGCTCAACGAGCTGTTCAGCACCGGCGTGGTCGGGCTGCTCGGAGACCTGTTCATCGTCTTCGGCATCGCCGGCGCGATGTTGTGGCTCCATTGGCAACTCGCGCTGGTTTGCCTCGCCGCGTTTCCGCTGATTCTTTATTTAAGCCGCTTCTATCGCCGCCGGGCGCGGGAAGTGTATCGCGAAAGCCGTCTGATCCTGGCGCGACTCAACGCCGGACTGCAAGAAAATATCGCCGGGGTGGCCACCATCCAGGCCTTCGGTCAGGAAGAAAAAATGTACCGGCGATTCCAGGAAATCAATCTCGGTTATCGAAACGTGCTCCTGCGCAGCGTCCGCTACAACGCGGTGTTTTTCCCGATTATCGAAATCTTCAGCGCGCTGACCATCGGACTGCTGCTGTGGTACGGCGGCGGCCTGGTGGTGCAAAACATCGTCGAGGCCGGTGTCATCGTGGCGTTCATCCAGTATATCCAACGGATGTATCACCCGATCCGCGATCTCGCCGAGAAATACAATATCATGCAGGCCGCCATGGCCTCGTCGGAACGGGTCTTTACGCTGCTCGACACGCCGGAAACGATCAAAAATCCCGCGCGGCCCAGGAGCGTCGAGCGCGTGCGCGGTGAGATCGAATTCAAAAACGTCTGGCTCTCCTACCATCCGGGGGAGCCGGTGCTGAAGGACATTTCGTTTCGCATCCGGCCGGGAGAAAAAGTCGCTTTAGTCGGCGCCACCGGCGGGGGCAAGACCTCGATCATTTCCGCCCTTTGCCGTTTTTACGATATTGAGCGCGGCGCGATTTTGATCGACGGCGTGGAGATCCGCGAATGGGACAAGCAAGCGCTGCGCCGCCAGTTGGGCCTGGTGCTGCAAGACGTGTTTCTGTTCTCGGGCGATATCGCTGAGAACATTACGCTCGGGGATGCGCGCATCAGCGAGGCGCGGATGATCGAGGCGGCGCGGCGGGCGCAGATTGCTCCGTTCGTCGAGCGGCTGCCGGGCGGTTATCAAGAGGAGGTTCAGGAGCGCGGCTCCACTTTGTCTCAGGGCCAGCGTCAACTGCTGTCTTTTGCCCGCGCCCTCGCCTTCGATCCGAGAATCCTCATACTCGACGAGGCCACCAGTTCTGTCGACACGGAAACTGAATTGCTGATTCAGGCGGCCCTAGAGGAATTGCTCAAAGAGCGCACTGCGCTCATCATCGCGCACCGGCTTTCTACCATTAAGAGCGCCGACCGGATTCTGGTCGTCCACAAGGGCGAGATTTGGGAGCAGGGGAGCCACGAGGAACTGCTCGCGCAGGGCGGGCTCTACGCGCGGCTGTACGACTTGCAGTACCGGTTTCAGGAGCGGGAGATTAGCGGCGAATCGGCGGCAGCCGAGTCATAAACCGCAGAAGCAAAGATAGTTCTCACCACGAAGGACACGAAGAGCACGAAGTATAAGAATAAAATTTCCGAAACCTTCATGTCCTTCGTGAGCTCCTTTGAAAATACCCGTTTGGGGATGAGAACCAAGAGGCCCGCCGGGGTTCCGTCATACCCGCGAAAGCGGGTATCCAGGCTAATTCGGCGCAACAAACCTGGATTCCCGCGTGCGCGGGAATGACGAATCGAGGAGGGCGCCACGTGGAAGGAAATCCCTCCATTTTCATTCTCGGCGGGCGAGCGTAAGATCATGGCCCACTTCGTGGTGAATTGACGGAATGGTAAGCCGCTTTACGTGACGATACCGAGCGGTGTCATCCGAGGGAAGTTCGGAAAAACCTTGCTCAAGTCTTTCTGGCCCAGATGGCGCGACAGCACTTCGCCGCACACCGTTCGAAAGTCGGTGGTGAGATCAAGGTCGCGGCCTTCGTATAAAACTTCGGGCGCCAAGCCGGGCCAGCGACCGTAAACTTTGCCGCCGCGCAGGCGCCCGCCCATGGCGAACATCACG
>JACPFE010000244.1 GCA_016183145.1 Deltaproteobacteria bacterium
AAAGTAGTCCACCGTGTGAACCGGGCTTATCGTGTAGCAGAGCGACGCTTCGAGGACCTTCCCGGTCTTCTTGACCGCCTCGAAGGCCGTCTTCATATTGCGAACGTCATTCATGGCGTCGAAGACTCTAAAGACATCGATACCGTTGTCAGCAGCCTTCTCGACGAAGTGCTCCACCACGTCATCCGGATAGTTGTGATAACCGACGACGTTCTGCCCTCGCAGCAGCATCTGCATACGCGTCTTCGGCATCGCCCTCCGAATGAGACGCAAACGCTCCCATGGACACTCTCTGAGGTAGCGCAGGCAGGTGTCGAAGGTGGCGCCGCCCCACATCTCCACCGACCAGAATCCCACCCGGTCGAGTTTTTCCGCTATGGGCAGCATGTCCTCGGTGCGCATACGCGTGGCGAGCAGGGACTGGTGGGCGTCGCGCAAAACCGTCTCTGTGATCTGTATCTTCTTCTCCGTCATCGTCTCCCCTCACGCCGGCCTTACGCAGCTTTTTTCGGTTTGGTGGGACCAGCTTTTCCCGCGCCGGCTTCTCTCTGCTCTACCGCCACATAACTCCGCTTGTCCTGCCCCAGATAGACCTGTCGAGGACGGGCGATCTTCTGCTCGGTATCCAGCAGCATTTCCTCCCACTGAGCGATCCAGCCCGAGGTCCGCGGAATAGCAAAGAGAACAGGAAACATCTCCACGGGAAAAGCCATGGCCTGGTAGATGATCCCGGAATAGAAATCAACATTGGGGTAAAGCTTTCTCTTGATGAAGTATTCATCCTCCAGAGCGATCCGTTCAAGCTCTATGGCGATGTCGAGTAAAGGATTCTTGCCGGTAACCTCGAATACCTCATCGGCTATCCGCTTGATAATCTTCGCCCTTGGATCATAGTTCTTGTAAACCCTGTGACCGAAGCCCATCAGCTTGCCCTCACCTGCCTTGACCTTTTTGACGAACTCCGGGACTTTCGCTTTCGAGCCGATCTCCTTTAGCATCCTGAGCACCGCCTCGTTTGCGCCCCCATGTAAAGGTCCGTAAAGAGCCGCGGCAGCAGCAGCCACCGAGCAATAAGGATCCGCCTGAGAGCTCCCGACGGCGCGCATCGCATTGGCGCTGCAATTCTGCTCGTGGTCCGCGTGCAGGATGAAAAGAACATCGAGGGCCTTCTCCAGGATCGGATTGGGTTTGTATTTCACCTCGGTCATCTTGAAGAGCATGTTGAGGAAGTTTCCTGTGTAGCTCAAGTCGTTATCCGGATAGGCATAGGGCATCCCGAGGCTGTGCCGGTAAGCAAACGCCGCAAGCGTCGGCATCTTGCCGATAAGCCGATAGGTCTGCTTTTTGCGAGATTCGACATCGAAGATATGCTTGGCATCGGAATAGAACGTGGAGAGGGCCGCGACGGTGCTCACCAACATGCCCATGGGGTGGGCATCGTAGTGAAAACCATCCATGAACTTCTTGATGTTCTCGTGGATGATGGTGTGGAAAGTAATATTATGCGTCCATTCATCCAGCTCCGCCTTGGTGGGAAGGTCGCCGTAAAGGACGAGATAGGCGGTCTCAAGATACGTGCTTTTCTCAGCCAACTCCTCGATGGGATAGCCCCGATAGCGTAAGATCCCCTTGTCCCCGTCTATAAATGTTATCCTGCTTGCGCAGGACGCCGTGTTCATAAAGGCGGGATCGTAACTCATCAGCCCGAAATCGTCCTCGGAAACCTTGACCTGACGCAGATCCGCTGCCCGTATCGCGCCGTTTTGGATAGGAAGCTCGTAGCTTCTGCCCGTACGATTATCCGTTAGGGCAAGACTATCCTTGCTCATGGTATACCTCCCGTATGGTTAGTTTTTGCCGCCGGGATACGGATGACATTATACGGCTAACTGTAACTCCTGAATAGAGACTCTCTCGCCTCTGTCGGTTCTGATTTGCGCCCAGGGCTGGATGGAGAGGACCGGGCAGGGAGCCGAACGGACCACCTGCTGCGTCAGGCTCGATGTCACCATCCGTCCGAGCCAGGACCTCTCCCGGCTGGTCATCACAATGAGATCGCACTGCGTCTCCTTTGCCGCCGCGATGATCTCATCCACGACCTCGCCCAGGCGAACCAGTGGGGTAATCCTGATTCCCTGTCGCAGCTCGGGCTCCACCATCTCATCCAAGAACCTGACAAGGTCCATCGCTTTATTGCGTACTACCTCGTCCAGCGCGCCAGGCTTAAATCGCGCCGCCCACTCGCTGCCGATGTGCGGATAATCCTCCCATGCCCGGTCTCTCATAATTTCAGGTGAAATAGCGTGAAAGACAAAGAGCCCAGCGCCATGATCCTTGGCCAGGGAGAGCGCGTACCTGATCCCCGCCAATGAAGCCCTGGAAAAATCCGTCGGCACCAATATCCTGTCTATCTTGATCATGGCATCGGCCTCCTCCACCCTTGCCGGTTAGATAAGCATATATAATGCCATATGATCCAGCATTGGTAATCTTAATAAGAGCATGGAAGAATCTTACTCGATGGAGGGGTAAGCAGAGAGAAACTAGGGCTTTTTCGCTGACTTGTCGGGCAGCGCAAGCAAACGGGGACCGATCCTGGATGATTGCGGCTCTGCTTTTATTTCCAAGAATGCGAGAATGGGACGACCACTTTCGCTTTGATGAAAATGCTCCTACGGAGTCACGGTGAACCCTTCCCTATATGCGGCGTCGCGCAATCGAGTGTCAAACGAGACCAGAGACATGCCCTTAGACTGCCTTTGGCACCACTGCAAAGCAGCAGCCAACTGAAAGGAGTCGGACGCCCTGAGAGGGTGCACTGCTAGGAGTCGCTCGGCTGTTGCGCGCAACACCTCGCTCGGCTGGACCTCGATCCAGGCCTCGGCCAGGGTCTCTAGCACCTCACGGGCCTGCTTTTCTCCCGCCACGCTCAAGCCTCCTTCACGGGCCTGTCGCGCGAGCGCCGAGATACATTCCACCCGCGTTGCCCACCACACCACAAGAGCCGTATCTCTGGCGAGTATCGACTTCACCGATTCAGATTGGGATTCCTCGACGCATAAGGGAACGAGGGCTGAAGTATCCCAGAACTTCACCAGCCCTTCTCCCTTTCTTCCAACACGGCAGATCCCAGAAGCGCTTGGCTAACTTTCCAGAGCCAAGCTTAACCAGGCCCTGTTTTTCCATCTCTGCCAAATGCTCCGGGAGCCCTTGGAGACCAAAGACAGGCGTAAGCTTGGCTATGGGTCGTCCGCGCTCAGTGACCAGAACTTCCTCGCCCGCCCTCACCCGCCTCAAATATTCGCTAAGAGAGGCCTTTAGTTTTGATACGGACGCGGTCTTCATGAGTTTTCCCTTCTAGGCAAATTTATCTGACTATTCTGGTCAAGTCAAATCAGCCTATCGGCCGAGAGTCGCAATGATCGCTCTCAAAATTCTTATGCCAGCGGGGAGTAACTAGTGTAGTGTCTCAAAATTTCTGTCACATAACCGGAAGGCCCTCTGTCGTCATTCCCGCGAAAGCGGGAATCGTGCGCCCGTGAGGGCGCCACATTAGCACGGTGAAAGTCCGTGTCGGAGTATGCCACAACTCCGTAGCCGAAGGTAACTGCGTTGGCCCGAAGCGGCGTGGAGAGCAACCGGAGGCGAACTGTTGGTCCGTAGGCAAACGAACTCGATTCGGCGGAGAGCTGCGGCGAGCCTGCGATTCCATGGCGAAGCCCGAAAATCGCTGGTCACGCTGGCGTGGTGGGAAGCGATGACCAGGCAGCTCACGTGGTTGGAGGCGGAACGACAGGAAGGTGTGGCGAGGTAAGCGGGGAGACCTGCGCCGTAGGTGAGCGGTGCAGGAGTCAGAGCCTTCATGGTACCGCAGCGGGGGAAAAAGAACCCCGCGAGAAGCGCAGAGAGCAAAGCTGCGCCGAGGGACGGGAGGCAGGAAGGTAGAGGCGTGAGCGACACAGAGGGGCAAAGCGAAAGCCAAGCGTCGGCAGTGCCCGTAAGGGCTAGACAAGGCGCAGAAATCCAGGGCCGAAACTGGTCGTGGGTAGAAGCCTCGGTGTGGAGCGAGCGCATGTTGGCGGCGCTGGAAAACGGCGTCAAAGGAGGGAAATGGTTTAGCCTGATCGATAAGGTGTACCGAAGGCAGACGCTTGAGGCGGCGTGGCACAAAGTCAAGGACAACGCCGGAGCGGCTGGGGTGGATAGGCAAAGCGTGGAACAGTTTGGGGCACGGGCAGAACTCTATCTGGAAGAACTTGAGCGAGCGCTTAGGAGGGGAGAGTACCGGCCACAGCCGATCCGGCGCGTGGAGATTTCCAAAGGGGGCGGCAAGATGCGACCGTTGGGGATTCCCGTGGTCAAAGACCGCATCGTGCAGACGGCACTGAAGCTGGTGATCGAACCGATCTTTGAGCGCGAGTTTGAGGAGTCTAGTCACGGTTTTCGCCCGGAGCGCGGCTGCAAAGACGCGCTGCGGGAAGTCGATGAACTGATCAAGGAAGGCTACACCTTTGCGGTGGACGCCGACATGGACAGCTACTTCGACAGTATCCCGTATGAGCCGCTGCTGGGTGAGGTCTCGGAGCGGATTAGCGACGGCGCAGTGTTGGAGTTGATCCGTGGCTTTCTGAGCCAGGACATCATCCAAGGGATGAAGCGGTGGACGCCCACGGGGGGCACGCCGCAAGGAGCGGTGATCAGCCCGCTTCTGGCCAATATCTATCTTCACCCCTTGGACCGGCATATGAGAGAGAAGGGCTACCGCATGGTGCGCTACGCCGACGACTTCGTGGTGCTGTGCCGCACGGCTGAACAAGCACAAGCCGCGCTGGGCGAAGTGAGAGCCTGGGTAGAACAAAACGGGCTTAAGCTTAATGCCGACAAGACCCACGTGGGAGATTGTCGGCAAGCAGGGCAAGGTTTTGAGTTTCTCGGTTATCGCTTCGAGGCGGGGCAGCGCTGGGTAAGGTCCAAGAGTCTCAAGGCGTTGCGAGAGCGCATCCGGATGAAGACCCGACGCACGCGAGGGGACAGCTTGGCAAAGATCGTCGAGGATCTTAACCCGATGCTTCGCGGCTGGTTTAACTACTTCAAGCATGCTCATTCGGTGGCACAGCTAGGACTCGACGGGTTTGTCCGTCGCAGGCTACGCGCGGTTCTGCGCAAGCAGGACAAGCGACCGGGGATGGGGAAATGTCTCGATGACCATCTGCGGTGGCCTAATACTTTCTTCGCGGCACAAGGGTTGTTCACCATAGCTGCGGCCCGTGTGGTAGCGAGCCAATCCCGATGAGGAAACTACCGACTGGAGAGCCGTGTGCGGGAGAACCGCACGCACGGTTCGGAGGGCGGGGACGGCGAGAGCCGTTCCCGACCCCTATCAGGTTTAAATTAATTTCCTGGATTCCGGCTCGCGCTAGCTATCGCCAGCTTGGCCGGAATGACAACTCGTTGCCTTTCGGAACCTGACACACCACCCGGACGCACGTCC
>JACPFE010000245.1 GCA_016183145.1 Deltaproteobacteria bacterium
ATTTGTCCCGCCGATAGGCGCCGAGGCCGGGACGGTAGCTCTTGTCGTCAAGAAACTGCTTCATTCCCTGCTCGCGGCCGCGCTCGGGGTCTAGCAAAATCATCTGATCGGATTTTGCGGTCAGGTAATCGGCGGCCTGCTCCCAGGTCATCTCGCTCGAAAGCTTGAACGCAACCTTGGCTGTGCGCAGGGCGGTTGGATTCTTCTTCAGCAGCGTTTGGGCGAGCTCGCGCGTGCGCTCGCGCAACCGAGCCCGCGGCACCGCCTCGGTAACAAGCCCCATGCCGGCCGCCTTGGCGCCGCTGAAATCCTCCCCGGTCATTACGTAATACAGCGCGGCGCGCTGATTCATCACCACCGATACCGCCTTCGACACCACACCGGCGGGAATGATGCCCCAGTTGATCTCCGACAGCCCGAATGTGGCCTCCTCTGCGGCGATGGCCAAGTCGCACGCAATCACCGGGGTGAACGCGCCGCCGAAGCACCAGCCGTTCACCATGGCGATCGTGGGCTTCGGATAGTAGAGAAGCCGCCGCCACTGCCAAGTCCCGTTCACCCGGTAAACGCGCATCCTTTCGATATCGGAGAGAGCATCGGTGGCGCCGAAATAGCCCCTGAGGTCCATGCCCGCTGAAAATGAATCGCCGGCTCCGGTAAGCACGAGCACGCCGCAGCGCTCATCGACCTCCAGCGCATCGATCACTTGGGCCATCTCCTGAGCCATTTCAACGTTGATGGCATTTTTCTTCTCCGGCCGATTCAGCGTCACCCAGGCAATCCCGTCCTCGAACTCCACCACAACGGTTTTGCCCCACGGCTCCGGCGCACCGCCCTCTGTTTTGGTAGTTGTCGTCATTGGCGTTTCTCCTGCAATGCTTTGTGGATTCGACCGCGCAGATAATTCGGCTCACACATGAAAGATTCCTCCCTAGCGGTACAACATATAGCCTTTTATCCCCAAAGCGTGCGAGCAATCAAGGTCCGGGAAGATCCTGACAGGAGCAATGGGGAAAAACTAAACCCCAGTGCAGCTATGTGAATTGTGGAGCGCCGAAGCTGCAGCACCCCCAGGATTGAACTGAACACAAGGTGAAAAATCACGCGATTTGTCAGACGAGGAATTCCAACCAATCTCGGCCTGATTACGTTCTTCTAGTGAAACGAAAACGGCAGTTTGACCAAGAAGCTGTCAAGCAATTCCCATTGGCGTGCTGGCGATTACTCGTATCTCAGCGCTTCGATAGGATCGAGGGTCGAAGCTTTTTTCGCCGGATAGAAGCCGAAGAAGACGCCGACGGCGCCGGAGAACAGAAACGCGATGGCGACGATCGAAGGGCTGACGAGAGTCGGCCAGTTGGCCCAGAATTTCAGAACCTCCGAGCTGCCGATCCCCAAAAGAATCCCGATGCCGCCGCCCGTGGCGGCCATCACCGCGGCTTCGACGAGAAACTGCATCATGATGTCGCGGCCGCGCGCGCCCACGGCCATGCGGATGCCGATCTCGCTGGTTCTTTCGGTCACCGAGACGAGCATGATGTTCATGATGCCGATGCCGCCGACGAGCAGCGAAATTCCGGCGACGCTGCCCAAAAGAACCGCCATCACCCGCGCGGTGCTCTGCGCCGCTTCGGCGATATCGGAAAGATTGCGAACCATGAAATCGTCCTCGCGGTCCGGCCCGATACGGTGGCGCTGGCGCAACAGCGCGGTCATTTGTTCCTGCGCCTCTACCACGCGCTCGGCGCTCACCGCCTTGACAACGATACTTTGCACGTGGGTGATCCGCATCAGACGTTTCTGCATCGTGGTATACGGGATCATGACCGTGTCGTCCTGGTCCGTCCCCTGGGCGCTCTGGCCTTTGCCGGCGAGCACGCCGACGACGCGAAATGGAATATTGCGGATGCGGATCACGCTGTCGATGGGATCGTCGTTGCCGAAGAGATTGGTGACCACCGTCTGACCGATGATCGCGACCTTGGCCGCGCTCTCGATGTCGCCGTCGTGAACGAACCGCCCCGACTCGATTTGCCAATCGCGGATTTGCTGAAACTCCGGCGCGACGCCCTGAGTGAGCGTCCCCCAGTTAAGATTCCCCGCGATCACCTGCTCTTGCCGGCGCAGAACGGGCGACGCGAAGGACACGGCGGCTATTTCCTGTCTGATCGCCCGCGCATCGCTGTCCAGCAGCGTGTTGACACCGCCGGTGCCGCCGCGCACCCCACCCTGGGTCAAGGTTCCCGGCAAAACCACCAGCACGTTGGTGCCGAGGCTGGCGATCTGCGACCGGATGGTCGCCTTGGCGCCCTCGCCGATGGCCACCATGGCGATGACGGCGCCGACGCCGATGATGATGCCGAGCATGGTCAGAAAGGAGCGTAGTTTGTTTCGCCCCAGCGCCCGCAGGGCGATTCTTAGAGTCATCAGCCAGTTCATCTAAATCCCCTGCGGCTGCGCGAGGCCCGTCACGGCTTCGTTCAACCGGTCCGAGACCACCAGCCCGTCCTTGAATTGAATCTGCCTTCTGGCATGGACGGCGATGTCGGGCTCGTGGGTCACAAGTATAATGGTCATCCCCTGCTCCACGTTGAGCCGTTCAAACAGCGCCATGATCTCGCCGCTCGTGGCCGAATCGAGATTGCCCGTGGGCTCATCGGCAAGGATCAGCGACGGCCGGTTGACCAACGCCCGGGCGATGGCGACGCGTTGCTGTTGCCCGCCGGACAACTGATTGGGAAGATGGTCCACCCGATTGCCCAGTCCAACCAGCGCCAGCACATCCAAGGCACGCTCATGGCGCCGCTTCCCCGCATAGCCGTTGTACATCATCGGCAGCTCGACGTTTTCCACCGCCGAAGTCCGCGCCAGCAGATTGAAGCCCTGAAAGACAAAGCCGATCCGTTTGTTACGAAGATGAGCCCATTCATTGCGCGACAACGATCCGACTTCCTCGCCTTCCAAAAAGTATTTGCCGCTCGTGGGGTGGTCGAGGCATCCCAAGATATTCATGAAGGTGGATTTACCGGAGCCCGACGCCCCCATGACCGCGACGAATTCTCCACGCTCGATAACGACACTGACTCCGCGCAGCGCCGGCACCTCCACCTCGCCCATGCGATAGATCTTGTGAACGTTTTCGACCCGGATTAGCTCGCTCATCGGAATCCAAAAAATCGCGGCCCGCCCGGTTGGAACGGGTTGGCAACGCCGGTCTGGCTCTGGGCGCCGCTCGCCATGCCGATGATGACCGGATCGTTTTCCTTAAGGTCGCCCGAAATAACCTCGGTCTTGGAGCCGTCACTGATGCCCAACTGGACATCCACCGCTTGTGCTTTGGCGTCTCGAAGCAGGTAGATGCGCACCTCGCGCAGGCGGCGGGCCTCCCCACCGCCACCGCCCCCCGAGCGGCTGGTGCGCCGTGCGCCGGGCCTGGGCGCGGTTCTGCTTTGCTCTTTACGCAAGAGTTCCTGAGCCTCGTTTTTCTCTTCCGGCGGCTTGAAGCGGATCGCCATGTTGGGAATCGACAAGACGTCTTCCTTTTGGCTCACCAGAAACTGCACGTTGGCGGTCATGCCGGGCTTGAGCAGGAGCTCCTTGTTGTCGATGCGCACCACCGCGTTATAGGTGACGACGTTTTGCACCATGGAGGGGGCGTTGCGAACTTGCGAGACCTTGCCCCTGAAGCGGCGTGTCGGAAAAGCATCCACGGTGAAGGTAACTTCTTGAGTCTCCCAAACGTTGCCGACGTCCGCTTCGTCTACGCTGGTATGCACCTCCATTTTTGACAGATCGTTGGCGATCGTGAATAGCGTGGGCGCTTGCAAAGAAGCTGCGACGGTTTGTCCGACGTCGATATTGCGCGAGATAACGATGCCATCCACCGGCGAGCGAATGACAGTATTGTCGAGATCGACCCGCACCTGATTCAAGGCCGCCTGGGCCTGTGAGACCTGAGCCCGGTTCACCTCGAACTGCGCCACGGCGGCGTCATATGCGGTCTGAGCCGCGTCGAGTTCGCTTTGAGCGACGAGATCCCGCGTCTTGAGTTCCTTGTTGCGCTTCAGAGTTCGCTCTGCGTCGGCAACGGTGACCCGCGCTTTTGCCAAACTCGATTGCGCCGCGGTCAGGTTGGCCCATGCCTGATCCACTGCGGCTTTGAATTTGTCCTGGTTTATCTGCGCGACCGCCTGTCCTGCTTTTACCTTGGAGTTGAAGTCCACATAGAGCTTCTCAATGGTTCCTGAGACCTGGCTACCGACCAGCACGGTGACGACGGCCTGTAACGTTCCCGTCGAAGCAACCACCTGGCGGACATTGCCGCGGCTGACCGGCACGGTAGCATATGCGGACTCCTTGGCGCTGTTTCCCATGCGCCAGTAGCCGAAGCCGGCGCCGGCGATCATCAGCAACAGGATGACAATGATTACAACGCGTTTTCTGTTCATGGCTCCCCGCGCAGAATGCGAAAAACTTTCACGCTGAAATCGTTGGCGTCGCGCTCACTCATGCGCCGATACGCCAATCCGGTGGTGATCTCGGCGTTGGGCTCTTGATCTTCGACGACCTGCTCCAATGTGACTCGGAAGCGCGAAACCGGTGCTGCGCCCGCCATTTCATGCTGCAGCTCGCACACGCTTCCTTTCAGGTAATAATTGACCGCCTGGTCGATGATCATCAGCGTAACCTTACCTGTCCGTCTAAGGTTGTGCGCCGTCGAGCTGTCCTTCCACAGCGCCATGTCCAGCGTCGATGAGTTCTGCGCCACCACCTCGTAATAGGACAGCAAAGCGGGATGTGCCCATCCCTGCTCGTCGATGGTGAAGATCGGAATGATCTTGCCTTCGTGGAAATCGATTTCCCGCCCGCTCAGCCGGTTGACCAATGCCTGCGTGAGTTCTTTGCCGACGATTCGCGACATCTGATATTTAGACGAAGAATAAGCCGGATCGTCTATTCCGAAACCGGCAATTCCTGACGTTTGCCGAACCCCTGTTCATTGTCGATAAAAAACACTCTTTGCGGGACAACGCAGTAAAACTTGACCTTTAGGAACGCCTTATAAAAAACGCCGCTCGCCGGATCGGTAAAAAGTTTGATCACTCCGGGGTACTTGCGCGCGTAGACCGCCATCGCCTTGGCTTTCTCCAAGACTCCGTCCACGAGAGTGACGGCGCCTTCCAGCTGGATGCCTTTGATTTGCCGCCAGTCATGATAATCTTCCTGAATCGTGACGGCGACCCGCGGGTTGGCCGCCAGGTTCTGGCAGTGGCGCGAGTCCGGCGCGGAGAAAAAATATAAACGCAGATCATCGCTGGCGTAAAAAACCGTCGCCGCCCAAGGAACATCGCCCGCCGAGGTCGCCAGTGTCATGGTGTTATGCGCCTGGATATAATCGAGAATTTGCCGTTTTAAGCCGTCAGTCATGGCGCTCTAATCAATAGTAACGAGTGCTGAGTCCTGAGTGCCGAATCCCCTCTCCCACTCAGCACTCAGGACTCGTTACTCAGCACTAACCTGATCGGCGCGCGGCGCAGCGCCGCCAGATCGGCCGCCCCGACACAGAGCATTGCCACTTTGAGCTCATAGAGAACCCCACCGAGAAATTCTACCACCTTCCGCGGAGACTCCAAAGCCGGCGCCAACAGCGGCTGGCCCAACGCGGCGATGTTTGCGCCCAGGGCGATCGCCTTGGCGATGTCCAGGCCGCTGCGAATGCCGCCGGAGGCGACCAGTTCCATTTCCGGCAGGCATCGGCGCACGGAAACGAGCGCTTCCTCCGTCGCAATTCCCCAGTTAGCAAATGCGGCATCCACCGGCTTCCCAGCTTTCGCAGCGCGGGTCGCCTCGACGGCGTACCAGGAAGTTCCGCCTTTACCGGCAACGTCGATGGCGCGCACGCCGGCCCGAGCCAACCGTTGGGCGACATCCACGGAAATGCCGCTGCCGACTTCTTTGGCGACCACCGGAACTTCAAGCTCGCCGCAAACCGCCGCGATTTTTTCCGTTAGTCCTTTGAAATTTCGGTTCCCCTCCGGCTGCACCGCTTCTTGGAGGACGTTGAGGTGAAGAATCAGCCCGTCGGCGCCGATCATTCCGACGGCGCGGCGGCATTGCTCGATGCCGTAACCGTAGTTGAGCTGAACCGCGCCGAGATTACCGAGCAGAAGGATATCCGGCGCCAGATCTCTCACCTGAAAGGAATCGGCCACCGATGGTTCCTCGATGGCGACCCGCTGCGAGCCGACACCCATGCCGAGGCCGAGCTCTTGCGCCGCGGCAGCGAGGTTGCGATTGACCTTGCGCGCCAACTCGAAGCCGCCTGTCATCGATGAGATCAGCAGCGGCGCCTTGAGTTTTTTTCCGAGAAAAACCGTCGCCACCTCGATCTCGTCGATGTCTAGCTCGGGCAAGGCATTGTGCGTGAAATGATACCGGTCAAGACCCGTGCCCGACGGACCGGTGACGCTCCCCGTGTCGAGGCAGAGTTCGAGATGCTCTTTCTTACGCTTTTGAGTTTTGCTGAGGGCTTTTCTAACCCTACGGCGTGACATGATGGGTCGGCAGGCGGCTATGCTCACCGCTGCTTCTTGGCTTCCCGGCGCGCTTTAGCGGCCGCCAGCGGCGTGGTGTTGCCGGCGTCGGGATGGCGGCTCATCCCTTCGTCGTCCCACCGGTGAAAGAGCTTAACGTCGATATCAAACTGATCGAGAATGCGCGCAACGGACTGATTGATGACATCGTCAAGCGACTTGGGCCGATGATAAAAGGCCGGCACCGGAGGGAAGATCACCGCCCCCATCCGCGTGAGCGCAACCATCGCCTCCAGATGGCCGAGGTGAAGCGGCGTTTCCCGGGCTACCAAGACGAGTTTTTTCCGCTCTTTGAGGATAACGTCGGCTGCGCGCACCAGAAGATCGCCGCTGAGGGAGTGGGCGATTCCTCCCATGGACTTCATCGAACAAGGGGCGATCACCATTCCCGCGGTGCGAAAGGAGCCGCTGGCAATGCTCGCGCCGACGTTGTTGATGTCGTGGACGACGTCCGCCAGTGCTTCGACGTCCTTGACCGAATAGGGCGTCTCGACCCCAATGGTCATCTTGCCCGCCTTGGTTAAGACCAGATGGGTCTCGATATCGTCGAGCTTGGTCAGGATCTCGAGAATCCTCACACCGTAGATCGCGCCGGTGGCGCCGGAGATACCAACGATCAATTTTTTCTTGTCACTCAATGGACGAACTCCAGTGTTAATGAATCGCCGTCTTGCACGCCGAAGACGTCTTTTAGCCGCACCGGCGCGATGATTTCGATTTTGTCTTGCGGATACCCGCTCACCTCCGGGACCAGTACGGCGCCTCTGACCTTATCATTGGGGCGGCCTTCGGGACCTTGAATTACCACCCGGTAAAGCCGTGCGCTGCAGTGCCCGTCCGCCGTCGGGAGAGAAATCCCCTCGGACTCTTGCCGCAACGCGTCCCAAAGCCGGGTGTCTTCCGCCGCTCTTGGCCGCAGGTTGAGCGTTGCCGGAAACGGCGCAAATCCCAGGCGTTGCTTCAACGCTTCCTGCACCCAATCCAGAGCCATGAACGATGCGGCTCGTCCCAGGTCGGAAAAAATAATCCCGGTCATTGTGCGCATCGCCGTCAAGAACTTAAAGTCAGTTCAAAGTTCCGGGTTCAAGGTTCAAAGAATCGGAGCGAGATCGTGCTTTTCTACATTGAACCTTGAACATTGAACTTTGAACGAAATAGCCCCTGGTTGACGTCTAGTTGACCGTACGTCGTCGCCTTCCATCGTTGCACGACCCAATCCCAACTACCGGTCCGACAACGACGCCGCCTTGCCGCCGCGGCGAACTTTGATCACTTCACCCAAGATCGCGAGCGCAATTTCCGCCGGCGTTTCCGTGCCGATATCGAGCCCGATGGGCGCGTAGACTCTTTCGATCACTTCTTCGGCAACCTTGTCTTCGTCGCGGAAGCGCTGGAAGCAAGCCTTGATGCGCCGGCGGCTGCCAATCATACCGATATATTTGGCCTGGCTGTGAATGATCTCGCGCAGGCAGGGTTCGTCGTAGCTGTGACCGCGGGTGATCAGCACGATGTAGCACGCCGGAGTGAGCGTCATCTCCTTCAGCACCCGCGCCATATCGCCCACCAGCACTTCGTCGGCGTCGGGAAAGCGCTCGCGATTGGCAAAGAGCAGTCGGTCGTCGATTACGATCACGTGAAAATCCAAAACTTTGGCGATCTGCACCAGCGGCACTGCGATATGGCCCGCGCCGACGACGATCAGCTTGGGCGGCTCGGGCATGACCTCGAAGAATACTTCCAGCTTGCCGCTCGGCAGATCGAGCGACACCAACTGCGATTTTTCTGCGCTCAGCCGCGCCGCGCTTTCGCGCAGTATCGCCTCGACCGCCGCGGGGTCACCGATGTTCTCGGCCGCGACTTTGCCGTCGCGCACGAGACACTTGGCGCCGGCCTCGACGCGGCTCTCGCCCGCCACTTCGACGACTGTGGCGAGTACAGCCGCCGCCCCTTGCTCGCTGATGGCGACCAGCTCTTCGGAAAAAGAAGTCATCTGGCGCTTCCCGCCTCCTGATCGCGCTCCGGCCACCAGGGATCGATGAAGATGTTCATGATGCCGCCGCAGACCGCCGGGCTGTCCGAGGAAATGTCATCAAGTAAATCGATCCGCACGGTTCTCGGTTTGCGCGTGCGAATCGCTTCGATGGCTTCCCGCTTGACATCCGCCTCGCCGCAGCCGCCGCCGATGGTGCCGAGGATCTCGCCCCAGGCGGTCACGACCATTTTGGCGCCGACTTCCCGCGGCGTCGAACCCTTCACCGACACGATGGTCGCCACCGCCAGCGTCTCGCCCTTATCGAGAAATTCTTTCACCTGGTGATAAATCGAGTCTTTCTTTTTACCCTCGCCATCGCCGCCTTCGTAACAAGAACCTAGTCCAGCCATTTTAGTACCTCCTGTGGTCGAGGATGGAAGATCGAGGATCGAAGATGGGTTTTCTGAGTTCGAACGCGATCCTCAATCCTCGATCCTCCATCCTCTATCCTCAATCCTCGATTATCGCCATCAAGCGACCATTCTTTGCAACGTGCGTCCCAGCGCCACCAGACTATTGACGTTATGCACGGACAAGAACAGATCTAAGTAGGGCAGCGCCGCCTGCATCCCTTTGCACAGCGGCTCGTAATTGTCGCTCGCCAATAGCGGGTTGAGCCAGATGATCTTTTTGCACCGCCGCTTAAGATCCTGCATTTCCCGCTCGAGCAGGCTCACGTCGCCGCGGTCCCAGCCGTCGCTGATAATGACGACGATGGTCCGGTGCGTTACCATACTCGGCGCGAAGTTGCGGTTGAAAGTGTGCAGCGAGCGGCCGATGTTCGTGCCGCCGGACCAGCCGAGAATGCTGCCGGAAATTTTCTCCAAGGCGTTGCCGATGTCCTTGGTGCGGATCAGATGGGTGATGCGACTGAGCGAAGTGCTGAAAACAAACGTTTCCACGCCCCAAAGCTCGTTTTGCAGCCCGTACATGAACTGGATCAGAAAGCGGCTGTAACAATCCATCGAGCCGCTGACGTCGCACAGGAGCACCACCTTGGTTTTTTTGATGCGCCGTTTGCGCTGCACCAGCTCGACGATTTCGCCGCCGTACTTCATGCTTCTCCGCATGGTCCAGCGCGGATCGACGGTGCTGCCTTTGCGGCCGACTTTTTTGCGCCGGCTGATCTGGGTGGCGATCTTGGTGGCGATCAGCAGAATCGCCCGCGCGATGGCGCGGCTTTCCTCCACGCCCATCTCGCTGAAGTCCTTGCGGTTGAGCAGTTCCTGGGGGCTATATGTCGGGATCGAAAACTCCTCTAAATTTTCCAGCGGCACATTTTCCTGGGCGGCGGCCTCAGCTAACGCTTCCTCCAACCCTTCTTCGTCGCCGCCTTCCTCCGCCCCGGACTCGGTGGGCGTTCCTTGGATTTCCAGCGTCTCCATCGGCACGCGCTCGTAGCTCTGTTCGCGCCAGAAACAGTCGAAGACCATGTCGAAAACGGGAAAATCTTCCTTCTGCAAAATCAGGTTGGAGCGCAGCAGCGCGCGGAAGTCCTGCTTCTCGGCGATATCGACGAGATTCGCCGAGCGCGCGGCGTCGATCACCTGGCTCAGGCTCACCTTCACACCCAACTGCTTGAGCGCCCGGGCGAAAGCCATCATGTTGGGCAACGTGCCTCGGCCACGCGCCGAAGCGACGCTGTTGACCGCGGCTGCGACCGTTTCCTGCGTAATTTCCATGGCTCCCTAGCTTACCATCTCCGGCGATACCCGTAAGAGCGCTTCCAAATTGAGCTGCTTGCCGTCGATCTGTTCTTTCAAGTGATGCAAATCTTCCCGGTATTTGAACACGCAGCCCATGGTTTCGATCACGGTCTTATCGTCCAGCCCTTTGCGATTGAGGGCGATCAGCGCCGACGCCCAGTCCAGCGTCTCGGCGACGCCGGGGCGCTTGTAAAAATTCATCTCGCGCACCCGCTGCATGAAGGCGCAGATCTGCTTGGCCATGTTGGCTTCGGCCTGCGGAAACTTGGTGGTGATGATCTCATATTCCTTTTCAAAAGTCGGATATTCGATCCAGTGGTAGAGGCAGCGGCGCTTGAGCGCGTCGTGGATTTCCCGCGTGCGGTTCGACGTCAAGAAAACATAGGGACGATGTTTGGCGCTGATCGTGCCGATTTCGGGAATCGTAATTTGAAAATCCGATAGGACTTCCAACAGAAAGGCCTCGAATTCCATGTCGGCGCGATCGATCTCGTCGATCAAAAGTACCGGCGGGTTCGTGCCGTCGCTCTGAATCGCCTCCAACAAAGGGCGCTTGATCAAATAATCCTGGGTAAAAATCTCCGTCTCAACCTTTTGTTTATCGCCATGCTCGACC
>JACPFE010000246.1 GCA_016183145.1 Deltaproteobacteria bacterium
TGCCGATATCGATGCCGACGCTGGTGAGCGTGATCGTGTCCAGCTTCCAGAGCGGATGTTCTTCCTCGACATCGAACTGATGGTCGTTGTGATCGTGGCTGCCCGGTAAATCATGCATAGCGGATGTATGGTACGAGAGTTGGTTGTTCTTTTCACCACGAAGGGCACAGTGCGGCGAAACCGCAATTAAAACGTAAAGTCAGATCTCACCACGAAGGCACGAAGGACAGGAAGTTTCGAATCATGGTTATCCGAACCCTTCGTGCTCTTCGTGTTCTTCGTGGTGGGTCACTCCCTCCCAGGCTAGCGTGCCAAGCTCCAATTAATGACAAACGACAGGTCTATTCGACCAAGCCGTGCTCGTCGAGGAAGGTGGCCTTGGCAGCTTCCGCGCCAGGCTCGCCGGTGCACCAGGGGACCATCTTTTTCATCCTGCAGGTGATGCCGCGCTTGCGCAGCTCCTCTTCGAAGATGCGATGGATCTCCGGGTCTTCGTCTTCGTACTCGGTCTGGTAGCCGCCTTTCTTGCCGCTCACCTCGCCGGAGCGCAAGACCGTGGAGAGATTGGCCTGCCAGCGGTTGACGGCATATTTGCGCGACAGGCCCTGGTTCAACACTAGGTAGGTCGCCGGCGTGGCGCCAACGTTGAAGTGTTGGTGCAGCCACTGACCTTCGCCGGCGCCGGATAGATAGAGACTGCCCTCTTGCCAGTCGCAGCGGATGCGCGGCTCGTTGCCCCGTTGCGTGAGCACGAAGCCTTCGCCCTCGGTGATATAGAGATGCGCGCCGGGCCCGTGCCGGTGGCCCTTTTTGTAGTGTCCCGATTCAAAACGCGAGACATGGGACTCCATCATGCCCGCGCCCATGACCATGAAGGCGTTGGTTCCGCCGCCACCGCGGCTCTTCCACTCGTAGAGCGGCAGCTTCTTGATGTCGGGGATGAAGTTGGTCTCCCAGACCCGGCCGCGGTAGAGCTTCGCCTCGGCGCTGAAATGGTCAGGCTCGCCGCGATAGCGATCGGTGAAGTCGTACGGGTTGTTGAAGATGAAATCCTCGCTGGCCCACTGGCGTAGGAGCCCGGGGAGGTCGGTGACGGAAAACCAGCGCGCGCTGCGCGAGAGGCTGGCGTTGAAGAACTGGTGCCAGGCGTTGGTCGGCAGCACGAAGTAACTGCCGGGACCCCACTCGAATGTTTGCTTGGCGCCTTTGTCGCGCCACACCGAGGTGGAGCCGTGACCCGAGACGACGTAGATCGCCTCGGTGTACATATGCCGCAGCGGCGCGGTGGAGCCGCCCGGCGACAGCTCGACGATATGCTCATCGCCCTCGTCGTCGCCGTCCAAATAGCAAAGCGCGCCCTTGACGCCGTCGCCCTTGCTCGGCCAGGGGCCCACTTCCACTGCTTTCATGTCTTTGATATAGACGCCGCCCACGAGAGGGGCGCCCTCGCGCTTGCGCCACTCTTGATACATGTCGACGCGCACCAGCGCGGGTTGCTTTTCGGGATCGAGTTTAGCTGTTGTGTCGTTCATGGTCGCTCCTGATAATGTTTAATTTTGTAGGGGCAACCCTATGTGGTTGCCCGTTCGGAGGGCAGGCACACAGGCCTGCCTCTACGGTTTCGCCCTCGGTCCGAACGGCTCGGGTTGGAAGGGGCCGTCGCGTTCCTGCAAGAAGGCGGCGAGGCCGCCTTTCTTTTTCGCCTCTTCGAGTCGCTTATTGAACTCTTCGCGCTTAGTCAGGCGCGCCATGGCGGCCAATTCGGAGTTTAACGTCCAGGCCTTGCGCAGGCCCATCATTTCCAATCCCATCGTCGAAATATGCAGGTTGATCTTCACGGTTTCCGGCGGGACGAGCGCGATGCGCTCGACGAATTTAAAGCAGGTTTCTAGCAGCTCCGCCTTCGGCACGACCTGATTTACCAGGCCGATGCGCAAGGCTTCTTGCGCGTCGACGTGATCGCCGGTAAGCGAGTAACGAAGAGCGTTCTTGAAGCCGGCCAGAGCAACCCAGATGAAATCGGTGTTGGCGCCATGACGTACCTGGGGCTGGCCGAATACCGCGTCATCGGCAGCGATGGTGACATGGCAGGTGAGGGCGAGCCAGGACGCGGCCCCGAGACACCAGCCGCTGACGGCGCCGATGATCGGTTTGGGATATTGCCAGCGGTAGAGTTGGCGGCCCAGGATATCTTTGCGGTCCGCGTCGCGGAATTTATTATAAGTCACGTTGAGCGAAGTCCCGGCCGGGATGCCGTAGGGCCAGGCGGTATCCGGATCGGCGCCGCTGATATCCTCACCGGCGGAAAACGTCCCGCCCGCGCCGGTGATGACCACGGCTCTGATCTCCGGGTCGGTTTCGGCTTCCGCCAGCGCAGCATCGAGCTCGTTCATCAACTCTTCGTTCATCGCATTCAACGCGCGCGGCCGGTTGAGCGTGATGAGCACGCCGCGCCGCTGTTTCTCGTAAAGTAGACTTTTGTACTGTGCCATGTCTTATTCTCCTAGTGTTGCTACGTCTTGAACGAGTTGAACGTCTTGAACATTTTGAACGGCGCGATTTCTCAATCGCGCTTCTTTGACCGCGGTCCGAACGGCTCCGGTTGAAATGGGCCGTCGCGCATCTGAAGATATTCGCGAATGCCTTGGTTGGCGCGCGCGTCGTCGAGGGGCTTGCGCAGCTCTTCGCGCAGCATCACATGCGCCGGCGCGGACATTTGATTGTCGAACGTCAGAGCGTCGCGCAGCCCCATCATATCCAAGCCCATGGTGGCGATCTGAAGGTTGATCTTCACGGTTTCCGGCGGCACGTGAGCGATACGCTCGACGATCTTGAAGCATTCGTCGATGAGCCGATCGGGCGGCACGACCTTGACCACCAGGCCGATGCGCAGCGCTTCCTGGGCGTCGATGTGGTCGCCGGTGAGGCCGTAGCGCAGAGCGTTCTTGTAGCCGCCGAGCAGCGTCCACATGAAACTCGTGTTGGAGCCGTGGCGCACTTCGGGCTGGGCGAACACCGCGTTCTCCGACGCGAGGGTGATGTGAGTAAAGAGCGAGAGCCAGGAGCCCGCGCCCATGGCCCAGCCGTTGATCGCGCCGATGATCGGCTTGCCGAACTCCCACATGCGGCGAAAATTTCTCGGATCGACGCGCCAGGAATCGATCGCTTCGGCGGCGGTTTGGCCGGTGACGATGCCGTAGGGCCAGTGGATGTCCCGGCGCCGTCCCGCGCGATTCCCCTGGTCCATGCCGGAGGAAAAAGCGCGCCCAGCGCCGGTGAGCACGACTGCGCGGATCTCTTTGTCCTCCTCGACTTCATCGAGCGCCTGGTGCAGTTCTTTGATCATGCCACGGCTAATCGCGTTCATCGCTTCCGGCCGATTGAGCGTGAGCAAAACGCCGCCGCGCTGCTTCTCGTAAATAATCTCTTTGTAGTCGGGCATTACCACTCCTTAGTTCAAATCGTTCGAAACGTTCAAGCCGTTTAAACCGTTTTTTCCGGAAACGTTTTGAACATTTTGAACGGCTTGAACGATTTGAACTATCTTTTGACTTTCCCCATCACCCCGTCTTATTCCGCGAGCGCGGCCCGAACGGCTCCGGCTGGAACGGGCCGTCGCGCAGTTGCAAGTAAGCTTTCGTTCCTTAGCGTGCCGCGCGGCTCACGCGCCAGCTTGGTATCGGCCCCACGCTGCGATGCGCCGACGATGGCGACGGACCGAGGCGCGATGAGCGGCGTGAGATCGCGCCAGCGGGTTTTATCGTCATCGGTTCGGGTCGTTTCCAAAACAAACTCCTTAGTCAAGTATTTCTTACTCCTTCGTAGGGGCGACCGGCTGGTCGCCCTTACCTTCACGCCGTTCCTGTAAGCGCCA
>JACPFE010000252.1 GCA_016183145.1 Deltaproteobacteria bacterium
CGCCGCACAGAGCTTTGCCACCTCCTGACCAATGCCGCCCGCGCCGACAACGCAGACCGTCTTATCCCGGACGATTACGGGATCGTAAGTTTGATGATCGAAACGGTGGCGCTTTTGGTCCCGGTAGCTCAAGTGAAGGCCGCGAGCAAAGTGGAGAAAGCTCGCCAACACATACTCGGCCATGGGTCGCCGGTTCGTGAACCCGCGCGAGGTGGTCACCAGAACATCGGAGCCCCAAAGATCGGTATCGAGAAAATTACTCGCTCCGGCGGGAAGCTCATGGACCCATTTCACGCGCGGCGCGCGTGCTCTTAAGTCCTTCAGCGGTGGCCAGCCCGTGAGCACGATTTGCGCCGAGGCCAGAGCATAGTTGCGCTCTTCGAGGCTGGTCGCGGGATACTTCCTGGCCCCGAGATACCGATCCACGGTCCACTGCGGCCAAGTGGCGCGAAGCTCTACGTCGAACCATCCCCTGGCATCGACGATCTTGACCCGACGGTCGACGTCCTGAATTCGCTGCAGCACCTCGTCGGTGACCCGCGGCATTACCAAAACTTCCACACTCTCCATCACTCCTACATTACCCTATCATGGTAGGTCTTTGTTAGAGTAAGAGGGAGGAGAATCCGGGAAAGGGGACGGGCAACTTTTTGGAAGACAAAAAAGTAGCCAGTCCCCACTGGATTCCTGATGGAACTTGTCCTGACCGCAGCCGAAGGACGGGAATGACGATTCAAGTCGCCGCGGTTCTATTAGATAATTACCTGGGAAATGTTGAACAGAACGACTCCAGGAAAATTTATCCCGCCAAGGCGCAAAGATTTAAATGCGAATTTCGAAATTTTTCTTAGCGTCTTTGCGCCTTTGCGGGAGACATGGTGTTTCCGATCTCGTCTTCGTTTCCGAATTTCAAATACTCTTGGCTAGTATTAGTCGACGCTGGTACATCGATATCAATCGGCCTTGGCGTCTTCCCGGTAATGACCGATGGCGTCCATCAGGGGCTTGTCCGACATGACGAAAAACACCGCGGGCTCTTTCGAGGTATTTTCGTGGTGGTGGAAATTCCACAGGGGAACGACGAATGAGTCGCCTTGCTCCCATTCGTAGCGCTGGTCGCCGATATAAGAGACCCCGCCGCCGCGCCAGACGTGATAGATCGTCGAGCTGGTGTGCCGGTGGCTCTTGGTTTTTTCGCTGCCGCGCAGCATGTGGATCTGGCACGCCATGGTCGGCAGCGTCGGTCCGCCGGTGAGCGGATTGGCGTAGTCCAGAACGATGCCGTCGTAGGGATCACCGGGCTGCTCGCCGACCTTGCTCAACGCTCTTTCCGTATCGGCCCACTTGTAGCAAAAGGCCGGCGGCTGGATCGAATTCTGCTTCATCCACGAAGGACGCAATGCACCGACGGTCGCCAGCGTGTAGCCTTCGGGTTTCGTCACGGTTTGCTTCTTACGCGGATCGGGCTCGTGAAAGTCGGTTTCCAACAATCGCACTAGCGGGGCGTCCAGACCGTCGAGCCACATCATGCTCTCGCCGCCGTGGTTCTCGTGGTCGTGCCACGTCCAGCTCGGTGTCGTGACGAAATCACCCTCGCCGATTTCAAAAGATTCGCCCTCGACGATGAGGCGCGTGCCCTGGCCTTTTAAGATGAATCGGATCGCCCCCGCCATGTGGCGATGGGACAGCGCGTCTTCTCCGGGCTTGAGCAACTGGAGGTTCAAGACCAATGTGCGCGAGGTGCCGTTTTTGAGCGCAGGATTCCACAGCTGGATCACGCGCCGAAACGATACGTCGAGGCCGACGACCTCACCGGCTTTTTCCGTGGCGGCGAACAGATCCTTGCCCTTCCAAAAACAGGGCGCGAAAGAGGGCACCGGTTCGCGGGCGACGTCCCCCTGGATGTTTTGCCAATAGCCTTTAAAGTTTTTGCTCTGGAGTTCGTCTTCGAAAGCCTTGAGCGCTTCAGACATCGCTTTGTCCTCCTCTCGTTACGAAGCCATCTTTAGCTCAATTTGCGCGGATGTTGCAAGGCGGAGGATGTCGACCACCAAGAAGCCAGCACGCCGCAGCCGTGGCCAGTATGGACAAAGCAGATTTCACCACGAAGTGTGCCATGAGCTTACGCTCGTCCGCCGAGAATGAAAATGGAGGGCTTTCCTTCCACATGGTGCCCTCCTCGACTCGTCATTCCCGCGCACGCGGGAATCCAGGTTTGTTGCGCCGAATTAGCCTGGATACCCGCTTTCGCGGGTATGACGGAACCCAGGCGGGCCTCTTCGTTCTCATCCCCAAACCGAACCCTTCGTGACCTTCGTGCCTTCGTGGTGAGAAAGGGTATCGTCCCAGAGTACCGACGGACATTGGGGATCAGGCAACTTGCGCCAGAGAAGATCACCAAGGAAACGGCAGAATTACTCGATGCGCTTGACGGTGATCATATTCGTCGTGCCGGCCTGGTGGAGGGGAAGGCCGGCGGTGATGGCGACGAGATCCTTCGGTTTGACGACGCCCAATTCCACGGCTTTCTTTTGTAACAGGCGCACCATCTCGTCGGTGCTCTTGAAGCCGCGGATCGGCACCGCCTGTACACCCCAAACCAAACAGAGCATCTTTACGGTCTGCGGGTCGGGACTGACAGCGATGATCGGTTGCTGCGGGCGGTAGCGGGCGATCAACCGGGCGGTGCCGCCGGAAGTAGTCGGAATGAGAAAGGCTTTGACTTGCAGGTCGTGGGCCAGCGAGATCGCGCTGCGGCTGATCGCTTCAGGGACAGTCCTCTTGAGTCCCGTGAAAAGGTGCCGGGGTTCCAAGATGCGCTCCGTTTCTTCGGCCACCAGCGCCATGATTTTGACCGTCTCCAGCGGGTAATCGCCCGCGGCGGTTTCTTCCGAGAGCATCAGCGCGTCGGTGCCGTCCAGGATCGCATTGGCGATGTCGGCGACCTCGGCGCGGGTCGGGCGCGGGTTCCAGACCATGGAGCGCAGCATCTGCGTCGCGGTGATGACCGGCTTACCGAGGTGGTTGGCTTTCCGGATCATCATCTTTTGCACTGTGGGGATCCGCTCCTGGGCGATCTCCAGGCCCAGGTCGCCGCGCGCCACCATGATGCCGTCGACGCTTTCGAGAATGTCGTCGAGATGGTCGAGGGCTTCGCGCTTTTCGATCTTGGCGATGATCGGGACCGAAGAACCACGTTTCCTGATCTCGCGCCTGGCGTAGAGAATGTCTTCGCTCGTGCGCACGAAGGAAAGGGCGACCATATCGACCTTCTGGGCGATGCCGAAGGCGAGGTCTTGCTTGTCGCGGGCGGTGAGCGCGCGTATGTTCAGGCTCGATTGCGGGAAGTGGATTCCCTTGTGGGAGCCGAGGATGCCGCCGACGACGATGCGGCACCTGACCTCGTCCCGGCCGATCTGCACGGCTTCCAGTTCGATCTCGCCGTCGCCGAGCAAAATCGGATCGCCCTTCTTAACCGTGCGGGCGAGGCCGGCGAAGTTCACCGACACCGCGAGCTCGGTGCCGAGGATTTTTCTGGTCGTCAAGACAAAGGGGCGCCGCGTTTGCAGCCTGACATGATCTCCCGCCACGGCGCCGATGCGGATTTTCGGGCCGGCGAGATCTTGCAGAATCGCCACCGGTTGATGGAGCTTGCGCTCAAGTTGGCGGATTTTGCGGATGACGCGGCGGTGAAAGGCGTAGTCGCCGTGGCTGAAGTTGAGCCGCGCCACGTTCATGCCGGCGCGGATCAGCCCTTCGAGAACTCCGTCGGACGCGCTTGCGGGCCCGATGGTGCAGACGATCTTCGTCCTGCGCATTTTTTCAATCTACACGAGTCTGATCGGGAATCAATCAAAGGGAGACAGAGACGGAGAAACAGAGAGAAGCCGGCGGGTGGAAGAATGAGGGTGGAGGATGGAGGATTGAGGATCGAAAGTGAACAAATTCAGGCTGGAAGAGCCGAGAGGGAATTTGGAGATAAACGGGAAGAAACTTTGAACCTTGAACTTTGAACCCGGAACCAGAGTTTATATTCCGCTTGCGGTTCTTTTCAAGCGTGGATCGAGCAGGTCGCGCAGGGCGTCGCCGAGCAGATTGATGCCGAGCACGGTGACGAAGATGCACAGGCCCGGAAAGAGCGGCAGCCACCAGGCGGTGCTGATGTAGATGCGCGCGTCGGCGAGCATCGTCCCCCAGGTGGGAATTTCCGGCGGCACGCCGACGCCGAGAAAACTCAGGCTCGCCTCGGCGATGATCGACGATGCCATGGCGAAGGTGCCGATGACCAGCGAAGTCTGGATCAAGTTGGGGATGATGTGGCGCCAGATGATCTGGCGCTTGCCGGCGCCGAGGCAGCGAGCGGCGAGGATGAAGTCGCGTTCTCTGAGCGACAACGTCTGCCCCCGCACCACGCGGCAGTAGGGAATCCAGCGCTGCGACACGAGGGCAAGAATCAGATTGAAAAGCCCCTGGCCGAGAAAGGCCATGATGGTGATGCCGAGGAGCAGCGGCGGAAAGGCCCACACCACTTCGACCAATTTTTGAATCGTGAAGTCCACTTTGCCGCCGAAGTAGCCGGAGACCGCGCCGAGGGTGATGCCGATGAAGCCGGAGACGAAAACCACGGCGAAGGCGACCAGCAGCGAAACCCGGCTGCCGTGGATCACACGGCTCAAAATGTCCCGCCCCAAATTGTCGGTGCCGAGAGCATGAACCGCGCCGACGCCTTGCGGCGGCTTCATCATCGCGGTGAGCTGCTGCTTGTTGGGATCGTGGGGGGCGAGCAGCGGCCCCAGGATGCCGACCAGGACGAAGATCGCCACGATGGTGCCGCCGGTGAACGCCTTTACGTGCAGCCGCGGCACGAGCCGCGCGAGCCGGCCGGCGTTTCTCTCAGTAGCGGATTCGAGGGTCAACGATTGCATAAAGACCGTCAATGATCAGATTGATGGCGACGAACGCCATCGTGTAGGTCATCACGACGCCGGTGACCAGCGGATAGTCGCGCGCGTTGAGCGCCGTGATGAGCAGGCTGCCGCTGCCCGGCCAGGCGAACACCGTTTCGACGATAATCGAGCCGCTGAGCAGCGTGCCAAGCTCGAGCCCGACCACGGTAATGACGGGAATCAGCGCGTTGCTGGCGACGTGGCGCCACACGACGTTTTTCTCCGCCAGCCCTTTGGCGCGGGCGGTCACCACGTACTCTTCATTCATGACCTCGAGCACGGCGGAGCGGGTCACCCGCATCAAGATGCCGAGCATGTTAACGCCCAGTGCCAACGCCGGCATGAAGACATGGGTGAGCATGTCCCACACCGCCGGCCAGTTTTTCTGCATGAGGCTGTCGAACAGATAGAAGCCGGTGCGCTCCGGTCCGGCGACGCCGTAGGTACTGCGGCCCGAAGTCGGCAAAATGTTGAGCGCGCCGGCCAGAAGCAGAATCAACATGATGGCGAGCCAGAAGCTCGGCATGCTGATGCCGAACAGGCCGCAGGTGGTGCCGAGATTATCGATCCAGGAGTTCGGCCTGGAGCCGGCCCAGACGCCGAGCGGGATCGCCAATAGCGTGGCGATGATGATCGAGAAAATCGCCAGCTCGATGGTGGCGGGCAGGCGCGTCTTGATGACGCCGATCACGGGCTCGGCGTATTTAAACGACTTGCCGAAATCGCCCGCGGCGGCGGCGGCGAGGAACTTGAGATACTGAACGTAGAGCGGCCGGTCCAAACCCCAGCGCTCTTTGGCCCTGGCGACTTCGGCGGCGTTGGTTTCCTCGCCCAACAGCAACAGCGTCGGGTCGCCGGGCGCCGCATGGATCAGCAGGAAAACCAGCAGGCTGATGAGCAGCAGAACCGGCACGGTCCCCGCAAGCCGACGGATGAGATAGGCGGACATGGGAGGTACTTCGTTTGCACTCCGGACGGAAGGCGGCTCTTTCCGTCGTGGTTTCGCCCTGCGCGCGGCGGCCGCTTAAATTGGAGTGTTGGAATACCGGAGTACTGGTGAATTAAACTAACCCATCACTCCAACCATGACTCTTTACCGCCGCACCTTCATGTCGATGGCGTAAATCCGCGCGTCGGGCAGCGGCTGGTACTCCACGCGGTTATTCAAACCCCAAAGCAATTTATGCCGCCACATGAAGCAGGCCGGCGCGTCGTCGGTGAGGATGCTCATCGCTTGCGACAGATATTGGCGGCGCTTTTTGGGATCGAACTCCTGCTGCTCTTTATCTAAAAGCTCGTCGAGCTTGGGGTTGGAGTAGCCGATGCGCGGCGTCTCGCCGGTGTGGAAGTATTGGTGCAGCGCCGCGCTCGGATCCTGAACCGAACCGCGTCCCATATAATAGAAGGGGATGGTGCCCTTCTGGACGCTCGCCCAAAGCGTCGCCCACTCGGGGGTGAGAAGCCTGGCGCGAAAGCCGGCGGCGTTGAGCATCGGGATCATCGCTTCGGTCAGTTGCTTGTCCAGCGTGTAGCGACCGACCGGAGTTTGCAACTCGACATCGACTCCGCCGGGGAAGCCCGCCTGCGCCAGGAGCTTTTTCGCGCGCTCGGGATCGTAATTCAGCTTCGGTTTCAGATTCGCATCGTAGCCGTACTGCCCCGGACCGAGAGGACCATCGAGACGGCTGGCGAACCCCTCCAGTAGCGTCGCGATGATCTGATCGCGATTGATCGCGTGGCAGACCGCCTGGCGGACCTCTTTTTTATCAAACGGCGGCTTGGGCTGCATCGCCAAGAACATGATCTCGACTGAATCCACCGGGGTGATCTTCAGGTTGCGGCTCTTCTCGACGCGCTGGCGCAGGTGCGGCGGGATAAACTGCGCGATTTGGACTTCGTCGTTGAGCAGCGCCGTCACCCTTTGTTCGGTCTCGCGCATGACGCGATAGACGACTTCGTCGGGAGCGCGTGGATTCTTTTTTGCGGCCGGATGGTCGGGCCGCTTGGCGATGACGAGCCGCTGGCCGGGGATCAATTCCTTCAAGCGGTAGGGGCCGCCGCCCATCATGTGTTCCTTGTCCGCCGCCGCCCGGCCGTATTTGTCGAAGGCCGCTTTGCTGGTAACGATCAAGCGGTCGCAGAGAAAACTCAGGAGCGGCGCGGTCGGTTTGTCGGTAATGACCCTAACGGTGAATTTGTCGACGGCCTCGGCATTGACGATGGACGGCGCCACCGACGCCTTCTGTTTCGATTGGGGGTCTTTGATGACCCGGGTCATGATCGAGTGAACGACATCTTCCGCGGTCACCGGCGAGCCGTCGTTGAACTTATAGTTCTTGCTCAGAGAAAAAATCCAGGTCGTCGGATTCTCAACTTTCCAGCGCTCCGCCAGGCGCCCTTCGAAATCACCTTTGCCATAGCTGTAGGTGCAGAACGGGCCGGTGACTTCGCTCCAAATTCCGTAAAGCAGCGACACGCTGTCGCCGTAGGGGTTGTGGGTTTCGATGGTTTCGGTGACACCGACCGAGACCCGCGTCTGAGCGTTGGTCTCGACCCTTGTCCCGACGAACATAATGAGCGCCGCCAGTGAAACAACGAGAGTCTGTCGATGCCTCCGGTTCATTTTGACCTCCCCGTGAAACGATCGTTGATGTCCTGTTTCTATGCCCCACGTTCCAGGCTGTCAAGCTCGTTTTGGTTGGCAATCGTTGCGTGTTCGGTGATAAAGGTTCTTGGGCGGTCCGCGGAATCAGGTTCTTGATTGCGGGATCACCACAAGCAGCAGAGGAGTCGGATTATGGCAAGAAACGGCTACAAGATTCTTGACAGCGATATGCATGTGTTCGAGCCTCATGATCTGTACCTGAAATACATGAACCCGAGGTGGGGCGAGCGCGTCCCGCGCGGTGTGCCGAGAAAGAAGCATGGCCAGATCAGATTTACTTATGCCGACGGTAAACCGATCAGACCATCCGGCGTACAAGCGCTCTCGACGGCGACTCCCAAGCCCGTGGCCGGTGAGGCGTCCCCTGGGGAAGATGGGGTGGCCCACCGCTACGCGAAACCTTTCAGACGCGACTACGATGCCGTCTCCCAAATCGAAGCTATGGACGTGGAAGGATTGGATGTCGCGGTGCTGTTTCGAACATTTCCTCTGCACTGCGACGACAGCCTCGAAGCGGAGTACGCCAACGACCTCTGCCGCGCGTGGAATAATTGGATGGCGGATTTTTGCCAGGCCGATCCAAAGAGGCTACGCCCCTCGGCGCTGATCACGCTGCACGACGTGGATTTGGCGGTCGATGAGACTCGACGCGCGATCACCGAGTTGGGCGCCATCGGGCTATGCCTGGTGCCGGAGCCGGCCAATGGCCGGCATATCCACGACCGCTACTATGATCCCGTCTGGCGGGAAGCGGAAAAACTGGGCGTGCCCGTCTGCTTCCACCCAGCGGCGAATCCAAACACGGATCAGGTCGTGCACCGTTTTAAGGGGCACGCCAACGAAGTGGTTTTGATCAATGCCTTTCGGAATCCGCTCGAGCTGATGCTCGCGGTGGGGAGCTTTTGCGCCGGCGGCGTGCTCGAACGATTTCCCAGGCTGCGCGTCGCGTTCCTTGAAGGCAATTGCAGTTGGCTGCCCTGGGCGCTCTACCGTCTGGACGAGCGCTGGGAATTGAGAAAAGATTATGCGAACGAACCGTTGAGCATGAGGCCGAGCGACCACTTCTTGCGCCAGTGCTTCATTTCTGTGGATGTCGAGGAGCATTTGGTCGCGGATGTGATCAAGAGGATCGGCGACGACAACGTGGTGATCTCGACGGATTATCCGCATGCCGATTCCCACTGGCCGGACGCAGTGAACCATTTTATGAAGATCGAAATGCCGAGCGCGTCGCGGCGAAAGATTCTGTGGGACAACTGCGCGCGGCTATATGGCGTGAATTAGGGATTACACCACGAAGAACACGAAGGTCACGAAGGGTTCGGGTATTTTTGAATCTAAACCTCGTGTGCTTCGTGCCTTCGTGGTGAATCGAATATATTCTTGAGGGGGCATTTGCAATATGGCCAATCACTTACCCTGCGGGATCGAGCTGCCGCAAGTTTTCTTCGACGGGCCGGTAGACATGGAGCATATCCGCAAGTTTGCGATCAAGGCGGAAACCCTCGGCTATGACAGTCTCTGGTTGCAGGAACGGGCTATTGGCGACTTCATCATGCTCGAACCGGTGACGCTGCTCAGTTACGTCGCCGCGATTACGACGAAGTTAAAGCTGGGCACCTCGGTTATTCTGCTGACGCTGCGCAATCCGATTCAACTCGCCAAGGCCTATGCCTCGCTGGATTGCATGAGCGGTGGACGCGCGGTGCTTGGTGTCGGTCTCGGCGGCGGCCATCTCGGATCGCACGAAGATGTCTTCGGCTACACACGCGAGGGACGGGTGACGCGCTTTACCGAGTCCGTGCAGATCATGAAGCTCCTGTGGACCGAGCCCAAAGCGAGCTTTCAAGGGCGGTACTGGAACTTTAGTGATGTGTCGATGGAACCCAAGCCGATCCAGAAGCCCCACCTGCCGCTCTGGTTCGGCGGCCATCACCAGAACGCTTTGAAACGCGCCGTGAAATACGGCAACGGTTGGATGGGCGCGGGTTCGTCGTCGTCCGACGCGTTCATCCGCGAGTCGGCGCGGATTCGGAGTTTTCTCGACGAAGCGAAGCGCGAACCATCGACGTTCGGCGTCGCCAAGCGGGTGTATCTGGCCGTGGATAACGACAGGGCACGCGGCGAGAAACGGATACGCGAGTGGTTCAGCAAGCGCTACAAGAATGCGGACCTCGGGCCGCGCGTTTCGATCTGGGGCAGCAGCGCGGAGTGCACGGAGAAGATTCAAGAGATCGTCCGCGCCGGCGCGCAACATATCGTTTTCAATCCGATGTTCGATGAGATGGAGCATCTGGAGATTTGCGCCGAAGAGATCATGCCGCGTCTGTGAGGCGAATTTCTCACCACGAAGGACACAAAGGAGAATGCAACCGCAAAGAACCTAGCGCGGCATAGCCGCAACCAAAATTCGGAATATCTCCCGCAAAGCATGCCCTGAGCGACGTCGAAGGGACGCAAAGGCGCGAAGGGAGAGCATTGTCATTTCGACCGAAGGGAGAAATCTTTCTTAGATCCCTCGCATTTCGCTCGGGATGACAGGCTTTGTCCGTCACTTAGCGTCCCTTCGACGTCGCTCAGGGCATGCTTTGCGGGAGATATTCCGAATTTTGGTTGCGGCTATGCCGCGCTAGGTTCTTTGCGGTTGCATTCTCCTTTGGGTCCTTCGTGGTGACGAATGCGCCTCACAGATGCGGCATAATCTCCTTCGCGCAAATTTCCAGGTGCTCCATCTCATCGAACATCGGATTGAAAACGA
>JACPFE010000010.1 GCA_016183145.1 Deltaproteobacteria bacterium
AGGATCAGGATCGCCATGTATTTTTTCATTTTAGAAACCCTCCTTTTTTAGTTTTTGTGCCTGGAAATCGTCGGTAGAAAGGTATCGATAGCGATTGAAATTTCTCGGCGCGGGCTCCTCATCATGGTTCAAGCGCGGCGCCGTCGTGCCCAGACGATGAGCGCCCAGCAGACGCGTGATGCGATCTGTCAATTGCTGGAGACTGAAAGGCTTCGCCATGTAGCCGTCGCAGCCTGCGTTTTTGCACAGCCTGCGAACTTCAGGGGTGCTTAGGCCGGTGACCGCCAGAACCGGAATGTCTCGGTGAAGCGGCTCCTGCTTAAGGGTTCGAGTCAGCTCAAACCCATCCATCTCCGGCATGTGCAGATCCACGATCACCAGGTCGGGGCTAGCGCCGGCAAGTTTGTGCAAAGCTTCTATCCCGCTGCTCGCCAGCACCGCTTCGCAACCGAGCATGGTGAGCGCGAGCCCGAGAAACTGAAGAAGCTCCCGATGATCTTCGACAACCAGAATTTTGACCGGACTCTGTTCCATCTTCTCCTCCCGCAAGCAGGCGCCACCATGTTGCTTCACGCAGCCGACTTTTCCCCCTATGAGTCCCAATCCGCCCAGGATGGGTGGCAACGGGATGACCTACTTTTTCTCTGCAGTGGCTTCGATAGGTCCAATTTCGAGAACCTTCTCGCGCGTGGTGTATGTGACACTTTGGTAAGAAAGAGCCACGATCCCCAGGAGGATTAGAGCAACACCGACAAACATGAGGGATTTCACTTTCATAATTACTTAAATTGGCTCACCGGATATTCCCGCCTGCGGTAGATCACCCTGGTGTTGTCGTCGTACCAGATCGCGCGCCTCGGACCTTGGGTCGGCTGCAAATGAATCTCCCTGCTCCGGGCATCCAACCCCGTTACCTCGCCGGCGAGTTCGTCTCCTTCCAATTCGAGGGAAAGTCTGCCTATCAAGGCAATGTTTTCGCATCCCGCGCTTGCTATCAACATAACCAAAGCTAGAGCCGCCAAAATTTTACGATAAATCATGTGCCCTATGGGCTCTCTCCTCAAGTCATGCTCCGTAACAACTGACTACCTTAATCTTGTCAAAGCATCGAGTCTCTCCGAGGTCGCTGGATGCGTGGACAAGAAGCCGCCGCCATTTCCTCCTCTTGATTCCCGCGTCACCCAGGTGAGCGCGTTGATCATTGTTTGTTTGGAGTAGCCGGCACGCTTCAGTATCTCGACCCCATGCCGGTCAGCTGCAAGCTCCTCCGATCGGCTGTAACCACGCGCAATCAGCGACCCTGCGATCGGCGTGATTGCGCGGCTGCCGGGCAAAAGCTGCTCAAGTAGAATGACCCCGAGATTGAGACCGGCGCCTAATGTTTGCAGTTGGGCGACATGGCCCAGATCGTCGTGGGCGATTTCGTGGGCCATCACGCCTCGCAATTGTTCATCGTTGGCCCTTTCCAATAGACCCGTCGTTATATAGAACTGGCCTCCGCCCGCGTTTGCGGCATTGATCTCTCTGTCGGCTATGATCCCTATGCTGACATCTCTGGGGCTTTTTGGATCGTCCATTGCCCGAAGCAAAGGTGTCATAATCCGGTATAGCCGCTCTGCTTGCCTTGAATCGACGCGGCGGATGTCTTGAGCTTGCGGCGCGCCAGCACCTCTACTTTGACGGGAAGGACCTTCCGCCGCCGCCACACACCCCGTTATGACCACGCACAGAATCAGCGTGAAGACGGAATGCATCCCTTTCATCACGGTTCACCCTTTGGGCCACGATCGAGGGGAAAATTATTTCTTGGGCGCTTCTTTTGCGCTTTCCCCTGCCCCTTGCATTTTCTTACCTACTTCTTCCACCTTCTGACCTACCTGCTCCATTGCCTTATCGACTTCTTTTCCCGCCCGCTCCGCCGGCCCCTCGCTCTGCTTCTTCTCGCAGGCAGCAAAAGTGCCGATCAATAGAACTCCGAAAACCACGGAGACAATTCGCTGCGCCAGCATATCTACCTCCTTCGGCTTCCTGCTCACAGCTTGGCCAGCCCAAGGTTAAAGCTATTGTCTTTGAACTTGAAGATTGTTAATCACACCCCTCACACCACTGACCCGCGATGCTATTTGCTCGGCCCGTGTCCTTTGATCAGCGGACTCCACGACGCCATTCAAGGCGACAACTCCTCTGTTGGTATCAACATCCACCCGCGTAAGATTAGCGGCCTTATCGGCTACGAGCCTTGACTTCACCGACGCGGTGATAGTCGCGTCATCGATGTTTTCCCCCGCGGTTTTGCCGGTCAGAGCTTGGCAACCCACGGTTACCAGGCACATCACCAACAATATTCTCAATAAATTGACCGCTCTCGCCATAGACGCCTCCTCTTATTATTATTACGCGCTTAGCTTTATTCGAACGGACGCACTGCTTGCAGGTAACTAGGGCGCAAAGGCGATGCCAAGGCCAGTAGAAACACTAAGCCCGCAATTTTGAAGGGGATGCAGCGTTGTGGCAGAAAGTTGGAGGAGATTTTCTTGCAGGAATTTCCCCTACGCGAAGTGTTTTCCCCTGCGTGAAACGTTGCAAGGAAAAACTTCCCTAGCTGGAGAACAAGCAGCAATATCACAAGCAGAACAGTCTCTTGGACTGCAAGCCGGCCGACCTGTGATCCATGTCCGCTGGTTTGGCACGGGATTTGAGGCTGGCGCTCAGCATGGTAGTGTAAAATTGAGGACGGCTGAAGCTTTTTCTCGTCGCGATCGAATCGTTCATCGAAGGTCACAGAACACCACACCTCGGTAAACGAGAGACTGCCTTTTCGGCAATCGATACCGCCGACGGGTGGGATACCGACATGTTCATTCCTATTCATATCGGAATCGCTGACGTTATCGACATATTGGTTGTTGCGGTTTTGCTCTATACCGCCACCGCGTGGCTTAAAAGGACGCGAGCCGCCTTTATCATTAGAGGAATTTTTATCCTTGCGGCGTTTTATATCGTGGTCAGATACCTGGATCTCCAGTTAACGGCCTGGATATTTCAGGGCTTCATCGCCATTTTCCTAATTATCATTGTGGTCATTTTCCAGGAGGAACTGAGACAAATCTTCGAACGCATCGCCGTCTGGGGCCTGGGAACAGGAGAGGCCCGGCCGCTGCGCTCCGATACCGCCGATATCCTGGTCAGAACCGTGTCTGACCTGGCGAAGGACAAGATCGGCGCTCTGATCGTGGTCCAGGGCAAAGATCCTATCGCACGCCACATCATGGGAGGAATCGAACTGGAAGGAAAGGTGAGCGAGCCCTTGGTGAAAAGCATCTTCGATCCCCACTCTCCGGGACACGACGGCGCGGTTCTGGTTGAGCAAGACCGCATCTCCCGTTTTGCCGCGCACCTGCCCCTTTCCAAAGACAACCGGCAACTGGTGAACGTTGGAACCCGCCACAGCGCTGCCCTTGGTCTGGCGGAGCTGAGCGACGCGTTTTGTATCGTAGTCTCGGAGGAAAAAGGCAAGATCTCGGTGGCCCGGGATAGCCGGCTTCGTCAAGCCAACGGCGTTCAGGAGTTGGCGTCGTGGCTGCAGAAATTTTTGCAACAGAAGTATCCCTCACCGGAGCGCAGGAGAATCTCAATTTCACTCCTGAGGGAAAACTGGGTTGCCAAGGTCGCCACGTTTTTCCTGGCGGTTGGCTTATGGTACGTTTTGGTGCCGGGCTCCAAACCGGTAGAGGCTACCTACAGGCTTCCCATCGAAGTGCTGAATTTGCCTGCGGACTATCGCCTCGAAGAAGTGCAACCATCCGAGGTAAGCGCAACGTTTACCGGCCCGAGTCGGGCTTTCTATTTTTTCGATCCATCGAAGCTCAAGGTCATTATAGATGCGTCCGTGCCGAACCTCGGGCGACGAACCTTTCGGATCTCTGAACAAAACATTCGTCATCCGAAAGATCTCACGCTGCAACAAGTGAATCCTTCGACTCTCAGGATATCGGTACGAAAGGCATCCGGAGACGAAGGCAGTCGGGGATAGGACGGCTTGGAGTTGTTGCTGGTCTTCGCTCCGCATCGCGGCCAATGTTCAAGATATCGGCCTCTGCCACCACCCCGCCTGCAGGGTTTTTCCAACAACGTTCGGTTGGTCTGCCGCTTCCGGGTGAACCAGCAGCGCCACCGGAAAATCGCGGAATACGCAATGAAGAGGCAAAACTTTTTTCTCTGATAGAACAGACGCGTCGAGATGCTCGCCGGTGAGAACATTGCGCCAATGATCCGGTGCGCCCCCAGGCAGGCGGAGGGCAGTGGATCTCCAGACCTCCTCGCCCAAAGGAGATCTTCCCTGGGCAACCAGCTTCGCTATCAAGCGCGGGACAACCGCCACTGCCCAAACATCGCCGTTATGCCTGGCGAAAGCACAAACATGTTTACCCATCTCACCGAAGGCGGCGAGCGGAACGTAGTCTCCCCCGAGAAAAAGCTCGCTGTGGGCTCGGCGAAAATTGAGAACCTTGAATATAAGGTAGAGCTTGATCCGCCCATCCTGCCATTCGGACAGCAATCCCTGCCTCAGAGCCGACGGATCTTTTGACTCCGCGCTTTTAATTTCCTTTATCAGTTTGGCCCGTTGGACAAAGTCGACCGGGCGCCGGTTGTCCGGATCGACCAGACTCAAGTCCCACAGCTCTGCGCCCTGATAGAAATCCGGGACACCGGGCGCAACCATTTTAAGCAGCGTTTGAGAAAGAGAATTGAACATGCCGTAGTAGGCGATCTTTTTTGTAAAAGGCACGAAATCATTTAGAAACTGATTCGCTTCCGATGCCGCGAAAATTTCCTCGACAAAGTTGACATAGGCTTGTTCGTACGCCGCATCCGGTTTTAACCATCCCGTATGGACCTTAGCCTCTCTCACAGCCTTGATGACGTATGCCTTTAATCTTTCGACGAAGGAGAAATCTCCATCGTCACGTAAAGGAAACGCCCCGATGAGGGTTTGATAAAGGAAGTACTCATCGTTGCGGTCCGGTACTTCTTCGCCCGCTAAAACGGTTTTCTTCTTCCGGTTCAACTTGCTCCAAGCCTTGATGTTTCTCTCCCACTCTTCGGGCAGCTCGGAGATCACGTTGATTCGCGCGATTACATCTTCTCCGCGTTTGGTGTCGTGGGTGGCGGTTGCGTTCATACAATAAGGCCAGCGCTCTCGCCGTCGGCGATTAAAGC
>JACPFE010000042.1:0-5813 GCA_016183145.1 Deltaproteobacteria bacterium
AGCGTCCCGCAGTGCTCATAGCTGGCCGGGTAGGAGTAGAAGAGGCTGCCGAAGACCAACCGGTGCGACCCCACCGTCTCGACGAACTGGCGGACGTAGCCTGCGCCGCGCACATGCGCCGTGTCGAACAGGATATTCGGCGTCCGCTTGGCGATGTCCAGCACGATCTGGCTATTGACGTTGGTCGTCAAGGCGTCCATCGCCACGAGGGTGAGTTCCGGAAACTCCAGGGCCAACCGCTCCAGTCGCCAGACCGCTTCCAGGTTCGACTCCGCGTTGGTGTGAACGATCGGGACGAGCCCCAACTCGCTCACTTTTTTGAGCAGCGGGCGCATGAGCTGATGGTCGACCGCTACGCCTTGGAAACGGTTATGCCACACCACTCCATCTAGATGAAGTTCATGTTTCATGCGTTCCAACTCGCCCAGCGAGCGCGCGCCGTGGAGCGGCTCCACCGTGCCGCAGGCCACCGGGAAGCGCTTGGGGTCGCGCTTGCGATAGACAGCCACCGTATCGTTGCAACGCATCGTGTCCTTGATGCCGTCCGCCTGGATGTACCCCGTGGCCGCCAGGATCGCCGACATCGTTACACCGTTGGCCTGCATGATGCGCACACGGTTGTCGTAGTCCCGCTCCTGCCAGCCATCTCCTTCCTGCAAGCTTCCTCCCGTCAGCGAACCGAGATGATGATGGATATCGAAGATCTCCATAGCGCCTCCTTAAGAAAAGAAGTCTCACCGCGGAGGCGCGGAGGACGCAGAGTAAAGAGTTTTTGATTAGAAAAATACTCCCAACTCTGCGAACTCTGCGCCTCTGTGGTGAAAAAACGATTGTTGCTTTGGTTGCGGCTCTGCCGCGCTGTGTTTCCGCGGTGAATACTCTTTCAGAAGAGCTTTAATATTCAATTCCGCAGCTCTTTTTGCGCCTGCTTCAGGTAGCTCAGATCGATGTGCTTTTCCGGCGGCGGTAAAGGAGGTGAGATAAGCCCGTCCCGCGCCTGCACTTCGATATTCACCTTCATTCCTTCCATCGTAATCGACCCGTCTCTGGGAAAAAGCCCCTTGCTCGTAAAATATTCCACTCCCGTGCGGGCGTAGGGCGGCTTTATCCCCATTTCACGCGTCATGAGCTCGGCGGCCTCGTCAAGGTGATCGTGGATCCAGCTCAGGCTGCGAATATGGGCCTTGAGAAACCTGACGACCGAAGCGCGATTCTTCTCCGCCCAGGTGGGATTTACGTTGACGGTGGTGAATTGAAATGTCGGCAGAACGTCAAGGACGTCGCCGAGCCGGTTGAATCCACGGTCGAGAGCCATGTCGGATTGGGGCACGCCCAAGACCGCCGCCGACACGCTGCCGCTCTCCAGCGCCGCCAGGCGCGCCGGTGTGCCCCCAGAGACGAGCACCATCGTGTAATCGCGCGGATAAACGAGCCCTTTGGCGCGAAGGTATTCCAGAAGAAAAGTCGTCGGGCCTCCCTTCAGGCTGCCTACTCCCAGGCGGGTTCCTCTAATATCTTCCAGTTTCTTGTACGCCTTGCCGCCCACGAGCGTATAGGCCACGCCGTTAATCATGCCGGCGATCGCCTTGAGGTTCGCCCCTTTTTCGTTGACGATGATGATCCCGTCCGGATTGATGTTGCTGATGTGGATTTGCCCGGCGACCAGGGCCTGCAAGTTCACCGCCGGCGTCCCCATGTGGATCAGCTCAACTTTCAGATCTTCTGCGTCGTAAAAACCTTTTTTCTGTGCTACGAAGAGCGGCAAGAAGAAAATGGTTTTCGAGGTATAGCCGACCTTCAACGGCTGCGCCGAACTTGGCGGAGCCAAGAAAAACATGCTCACGACCAAGATGAGAAAAGAGGTCAGAGTGTTTTTGCTCACGGCGCAATCCTCCTCTGAAGGAGCATAGACAAAGTTGTAACTCTCTAAATTCTTGGCTCGATTACCTTGATTTCGAACATTCTCGGATTCGAACATTCATCTCGCCAAGCATGTCATGAGCCTGGTCGAAGGAGCGCAAAGACGCTAAGCGACAGGCCCAAGGCCTGTCATCCCGAGCGAATGCGAGGGATCTAGGAAAGATTTCTCTCTTCGTTCGAAATGACAACGCTCTTCCTTTGCGCCTTTGCGTCTTTGCGAGAGATCGTCCGAGACCGACCAGTGCGCGAAGCGCACTCTACGAAAACTCTATATTCTTTTACGGGCGGATGCGCAATTGACAGGAACCTGCGGTTCCTCTATGGGGGAAGAATCCAAGCTTATCTACTCGCAGGGCGGCGGTTTCTCACTTTGGATCGGGACGCACAAAACCTGAAAGAGAGCATTGCGCGGATCATGCCGCTTATGACGGCGGCCGACTTCTGCGATCGCAACGGCCGGGAGTTCGGCGGTCGCGAGGCGTTGGTGGACCGCCATCGCGGCTTGACCTGGTCGCAGGTCAAACAGCTCTCCGACCGGCTCGCCCTTAGCCTCGTTGAGCTGGGGCTTCGGCGCGATGCGAAAATTCTTGCGCAGCTCCCCAATTGCGCGGAGTTGTTTCTTACTCGTTTGGCCTGCGAAAAAGCCGGCATTCGCCTCGTGACCGTGACGCCAACCTTCCGTTTGGCGGAATTGACGCCGATTATTCGCTTTACCCGGCCCGAAGCAGCCATTATTCCCAAGCTCCACAGGGGAGTTAATTACCTTCAACTGCTGCAAGCCGCGCGCCCGGAAGATCTGCGCTCTGTCGTTGTGCTCGGCCATGATGTGCCTCCTGGAACGCTTTCGTTTGAAGAGATGCTTGCCAGCGCCGCGGGTACGGAAGATTCGAAACGGCTCCAGAATAGACGCTATACGATTCTCGACGTCTGCCAGATCGCCACAACCAGCGGCAGCACGGGGATTCCCAAGTGCGTCGAAGTGCCGCTATACACGAGGCTTTTGACGGGATGGATTCACCTCAAACGCTTCGGCGTGAGCGCAGAGGATAGGCTCGCCGCCGTGACCTCTATCGTTACCGGCACGGCCGACGCACTGGTGTATAACGGCGGCTGCGCCGCCGGAGCCGCTGTCGTGTTGATGGATCATTTTGCACCCGATGAATGTCTCTCCCTTTTGGCGGCGGAACGCGTGAGCGTTATACCCCTCGTGCCCACGATGATGGCGAGGATCTCGGCGATGCCGGATCTTTCACCTTACGATCTGCACGCGCTGCGAATCGTCGTCAATCATGGTTCGAGTCTCGCTCCGGCTCAGGGAGAAGAAATGGAAAAGAAACTGGGCTGCCGCATCGTCCAGGCCTATGGAAGCGTCGACTGCGGCGGTATCTCGGCCACCTGCTGGAATGATCCGCAGGAGGTGCGTCTGGGAACATTGGGCCAGCCTCTCGATGGCAACGAGATAAAAATCGTCGATCCTGATGACCGGGAGGTTCCGCCGGGAGAAGTCGGAAAACTTCTGGTGCGGGGACTGCACAGCGATGCGCGTTTTCTCAACAACCCGGAACTCGACGCCCGCCGCCGCATCAACGGTTACTTCGATCTCGAAGAACTCGGCAAGAGAGACAAAGACGGGAATATTATTTTGCTGGGACGGGAGCACGATCTGATTATCCGCGGCGGCCAGAACATTTTCCCGGCCGACATCGAGGCGGCGTTGAGCCAGCATCCGAAAATCGTCGAAGTCGCGGTGGTCGGCATCCCCGATGCGGAGATGGGCGAAGGGGTCTGTGCGTTTGCGGTTTGCGGCGAAGGGAAGCCGGTCGATCTGATCGAAATTAAATCGTTCCTGGAGGCCAAAGGGCTCGCGCGTTTTAAATGGCCGGAGCGAATTGAAATCGTAAAATCGCTGCCGCGAGTCGCCTCGGGTTACAAAATCGACAAGAAAAAACTCAGGGAAGAATTTTTCCCCTGAAGACCACCGTCAGGCCCCAACTCCGATTTGCAGCAAAGGGTTGCTTATCGCAGCCGGTTTTTGCCAATATTAAGATCGACAAGGGGCGGTCTGTATATTACTGGTTGGGCGCAATTTATCATCGTCCTCAGATTGTCTCTCAGTGCAGCCTCGATTATGATGCGGTGAGCGCAATCAACCGATGGAGGTCGTCAAGCATGTCACTCACTGAGTTAGTTCCGGCCATCAGAATGTTACCACGCGCTGACAAGTTGCGCCTGATGCAGTTCCTCATCATTGATCTAGCGCAAGAAGAAGCCATTCCACTGCTCTCGGCAGGGGCCGAGTGTCCGGTCTGGACGCCATTGAACGCCTTCGATGCCGCGGACCTGCTGTTGCAGATGTTGCGAACACACCGGGCCACACCGTGACTACGCCTGTTCGTTTTGACTATGCTGAGGCGGCGGCCGGCCGTACTGACGGGAGTCGGTTAGCATATTTGCCGATCACGTTGCGCCATGCGCCCCATGAGCTGGCAGTTGTGGGGTTGCTGGATACGGGCTCAACGGTCAATGTGCTCCCCTACCCCCTTGGACTTCAGCTTGGATTGGTGTGGGAAGACCAGACGACTCAGGTGCAATTGACGGGGAGTCTTGCGCGGCTGCCGGCGCGGGGTGTCATCGGTAAGGGGTCAGACTTTGATATCATGACTATATTGACAATCGCCAGCGGGTTTAGTACAAGTCCCAACCATGGCGCGCCGGCCTCGACTCTTTGCTCCAGGGCTTCTCTTTCACATCATCGTCCGCGGTAACCAGGGGCGAAAGACTTTTGTAAGTGACGCTGACTACCAGGCGTATCTCGAACGGCTGGGGCGCTACCGGCGAAGATATGGTTACACGATTCACGCTTATTGCCTCATGCCCAATCACGTCCATCTGTTGATCGAGAGTTCCGCGCAGCCGTTGGCGAAATTCATGCAAGGGCTCCAGCAGTCCTACAGCCAGTATTTTAACCTGCACCACCGTAAAACCGGCCATGTCTTCCAGGGGCGATATAAAGCGATCGTTTGTGAGAAAGACGAATATTTGTTGCAACTGATTCGCTACATCCATCTCAATGCAGTCCGCGCCGGCATGGTCAAAGAGCCACAGCAATATTTGTACAGCGGTCATAGAGCCTATTTGGACGGGACAGCCACGGAGGTAATCGACCCGCGCAAGGTCCTCACTCTCATGGGCGGCAGATCGCGCTACCGCTCCTTTGTAGGTGACGGCATGAAAGAGGGGCACAGGGAAGAGTACTATGAGGTTGAAGACCAGAGGTTTTTGGGCGCCGAGGGGTTTGGGGAAAAACTTCAAGAGGAGCACGGGGAGCCCAGGGCGAAAAAGCGCCGGCCATTGGAAAAGGTTGTTCAGGAACTTGCCGATGCAGTAGGGACTGAATCTAATACACTCAAGAGCGCCGATCGGAGCTGGACGGTGTCCAAAGCGCGCACGATGATCGCTTACGTACTGGTGCGACGACAGGGGTACGCACTGAGCGAGGTGGCGAGATATTTCGGCCGGGACGCCGCGACGGTGGGAACGTTGATCGGACGGCTAAGCGAGCGAATGGCGGAGGACGAGCAGATCCGCCGGGAGATCGACAAGTTGAACAAGAAAGTCGAGATATAAAAGTCTGACCCCTAGACCTTATCCTCCCAACCTTGGGTCGAGTGTGGCCGTTTTTAACCGCACGGGGAAGTGATCAAGGAAATCGTCGGGCTCTGTCCTTCGATACGGCGGCGCTCAGCGCCGCCTACCCAGGACGAACGGAATATCTAATTTCCGAATGTCCCGAGTAGGCTCTGAAAGAGCCGTATCGAGGGAAGTGTTATCCTGAGTATCGCGAAGTGCTTAGCGAAGGGCCTTCCGCTGCCGGTAAGAAACCCAGTCCTTGC
>JACPFE010000042.1:5860-6311 GCA_016183145.1 Deltaproteobacteria bacterium
TCCTTGCGCGCCGCCGCCCTCAATTCCTCCATCCTACCCCCGATCAAAGCATCCTTCTTCCGTCGGCTCCACTTCTTGAGCTGCGCCTCCACCACCTTTGCTTCCTCCCTGGTCGGGAACTCCTCGAACCAAACAAGTTGAATCGGGACGAGGGCAAGGGTCAGCCTGCTCCCGGCTCTAGCGCGAATCAACCGTCATAAGCAAACAAGCAATGCGTGACACCTGGGGCTCGTGACTAGCGCCTCGAGCCTCCAGGGCAGCCGGTTCAACGCGTCGTAAGTTTGGATTGTCGGGAAGCAGAGACAATAAAATCACTATGATGAAGCCTGACACTGCTCCTGTCTTAAGGCGCGGCGGCTATGTCTTCATTAGTTGGATAGGGGATCATGATCCCAGGCATGTTCATGTTTTTAAGGAGGGTAAAGTGGTAGTCAAGTGGAACCTCGAAGCC
>JACPFE010000258.1 GCA_016183145.1 Deltaproteobacteria bacterium
GTCAAAGACGGCCGCGTCGTTGACATCCAGGGCAAGACCGAAGCCGATCAAGTGCGCTGGTTTTTAGAAACCTATGGTGATGAGAATTCTTGGCTGGTCGGCGGCGAGATGGCGCTTGGGTTGAGCAAGCTGTGTCAGCCGTACGCGGACTCGGTACGGAGTTGGAAGAAACACTATGGCGCCATGCACTTCGGCATCGGCCACGGCGCGGACCGCGGCAAGATCGTCAGCGTGCTCCGGCTGGAAGGAATCATCGAAAAGATCACGATGGTGATCGACGATACGGTGGTGTGCTAGAACGGAAAGATTCTAGTTTAGTGAGGTTCGCATAATTACAAGATGCTCTCCAACTGACGTATCCCCCTTACCCTTCCCTCTCCCCCGCGACGGGGGAGAGGATAAAGGTGAGGGGGCGATTGGTGAAGCGGTGACATTCCGTGACTGACGCGTTATTCAATAATTCACAACCCGTTTCGGAGGAAATGTGGGCACAACCGATAAACTCGCTGAGTTTGTTGTTGGATTGCAATATGATCAGATTCCGGCGGCCGCGCTGGCCCTGCTGAAACGTCAGTGCTTGGATACCATCGGCGTTGGACTTGCCGGGTGGACCGAGCCCATCGCGCCGATTGTCAACGCCTACGTTCAGAGCATGGCGGGTAAGCCAGAGTGTACGGTGCTGGGAGCAAAGACCAGGACTTCGGCAGCGGATGCGGCGCTCGGCAACGGCACCCTGTGCCACGCGCTCGATTTTGACGATGTTTGGTTGCCCACCGCGCATCCTACCGGATGCACCTTTCCGGCGACGCTCGCCATCGCGGAGGCCAAGCATGCCAGCGGCAAGAAGCTGATCACCGCGCAGATGGCGGCTTACGAAGTCATGGGTAAGATCCATATGGCGATCAACGGCGGTGCCGGTTGGCATGGCACGGCGGTCTTCGGTACGTTCGGGGCCGCCGCCGGATGCTGCAAGCTTCTTGGCGCAGATGAGCAAGCGGTGCGCAACGCTTGGGGTATTGCCGCTTCGTCCACTGGCGGCATCGCCGGGCAGTTAGGCACGATGACCAAACCTCTCCACGCCGGGAATGCAGCGCGCAACGGCGTGATGGCGGCAACGCTCGCGACCCGCGGCTTCACCGGCAACGACCAGGTCTTTGACGCCCAGCGCGGTTTCTTTCATTCCTTCTATCAATCGGTGGGGCATGATCTGAGCCGCGTAACTGTCCAACTCGCCAATCCGTTCCACATCGTCTCACCGGGCGTCGGCGTAAAAATGTATCCGAGCGGCTACTACATGCACCATCCGTTCGAGGCCGCGTTATCGATTGTGAAAAAAGAAGGCATTGAACCGCGCGCCGTCGCGGCTGTAGAAATTGGCATTCCGCGTGCCGGTTACTTCGACCTGCCGGTGATTCGCGTCGGCCTCGAAGGCAAGTTCAGTCAACAATACCATGCCGCATTGGCGATTCTTGACCAGAGAGCCGAGATCGAGAGTTATAGCGATCAAAGAGCGCTCGCGCGCGACATGCAGGAAATGCTGACAAAAATAAAAGTGCGTGTCGATACGTCGATCCCGGCAGCTCAAGATCTGGTCTACAATCCGGTAACGATTCGTTTGACCGATGGTCGCGAGTTCACGGCTAAACAGGATTTGCCGAAGAGTCACTGGCGGTATCCGCTCAAGCGCGAGGAATGGGTCGGCAAGTTCCGTAGCAACGCGCTCCGGGCGTTACCCGAGAAGAAAATGGAGCGCATCATTCAATTGGTGGACAGGCTTGAGGATTTGCCCGACGTGCGCGAGCTGACGAGCGAGCTGGCTCCCGAATAGGATGATTCCGATAAATTCACCGAGAGAATTCGTTCCTTCTCCCCTTGCGGAAGAAGGTAAGGATGAGGGGGCGCTTCAATTGGCACCCTCACCTCACTCCTCTCCCGTCGAGGGAGAGGAGGCAGGAAAGAGTCGACGACAGTGTAAGCTCGTCAGATCGCTTTGAAACCCTGCGTCCGGCTCTGATTGTAGCTAAATGACTCGGAGGACGCAGAGAGAATGACATCTTCATGCTGTTAATCAGTGACGAACAAATTGCCGCCGCCGTTTCCGTCAAAGACTGCGTCGAGGTAATGGAGCTGGCATTCAAGGACCTGGCGGCGGGCGAGGCCGTGGACACGCCGCGCGGGAGAATTTTCAGCGGCCCTGCGGTGAAGCCGGGAATCTATTCAATCGGCCATCAATGCGCGATCCTGCCCAGGTTCAACGTGGCTGCGCTCCGAGTGACCTCGCATCGAGTGCGCGGAAATCGTGAGCCGCGGGACAATCATCTTATATTGCTTTACGACCTAGCGGACGGCCGGCTGCTGGCGATGCTCCACGGTTTTACGATCTCCGGCATGCGCGTGGGAGCGACAACGGCGCTCGCGGCCAAGTACATGGCGCCGAAGGGAAGGCTGGAAGTCGGTGTTTTAGGCTCCGGGAAGCAGGCGCGCACCAACCTTGAAGGTGTCGCCGCGGTGGCCGACGTTGCGCGCGTGAAAGTCTATAGTCCGAATCCGGCGCACCGCGAATTGTTTCGCCGGGAGATGGCGGAAAAATTGGGCATTGAAATCCGCATCGAGTCCGATGCCAAGAAGGCAGTGGAAAGTTCGGATATTGTCTTGTGCGCGTCCAATGCGTCGCAGCCGATATTTGACGGTCACTGGATTAAAGACGGCGCGCTGGTCGTTTCGCTCCGCAATAGCGACCGCAATCGCTCGCCGCGCGAAGTCGATGAAACGACGATCCGGCGGAGTGCCCATTTCATCTGCTGCTCGAAAGCGCAGATCCAGGTGGATCAGCAGAGAGAGTGGCTCGACCCGATCGCCAAAGGGGTAGTCTCCTTCGACCAGCTTTACGAACTGACGGATTTGGCCGCCGGCAAGATTCCGGTACGGCGTTCGCCAAACGAGATTGCTTTTTATCACAGTAACTCGGCGAGCGGCATTCAGTTTGCCGCCGCGGGTTACATCTCGCTGCAGCGGGTTAAACAAGCCGGCAACGTTCGCGAGCTGCCGGATGAGTGGTTTTTTACCGATCTGAGTAGTTGGTGGGAGAAAGGATTGCACCCATCGCCTTGAAGGGGTTTCACAGAGAAGCAATCAAGTTATCGGCGTGACTAAGTTAATCCCCTCTCCCTCTGGGAGAGGGCTAGGGTGAGGGCACTGATTGAGCATTCCAGCCCTCACCTCAATCCTCTCCCAGAGGGAGAGGAGGTAAGAATGAAAACATATATTCAGCGAATTGCTTCGAGCGTGCTAGGACCTTTGCTCCTTGTTAGTTGCCATATGGCGCCGTCTTTTGCTGCCAACATTAGCGTTCGGATCACCCAATCCACCGTCGGTCCCGACGCGCTTCCCTATTGGGCCGCCTTGGAGCACGGCTTTTTTCGCAAGCACGGCATCGATGTAGAGATCATCTACGTACGCAGCGGGGCGAACCAGGCAGCGGGGCTGGTGTCTGGCGGCGTGCAGTTTGCGAATCTGGGTGGCGCGCCGGTGATTTCCACGGCGCCTCGCGCAAGGATGCCCAGGATTTGGTCGGTAAGAGCGTCGGCGTTACCAATCTCGGTGGTACCAGTTGGCTCGTGACCGTGCTCGGGCTGGAGCATCTAAAATTAGATCCGGCTCAGCATCAGATCCGTTTTCGCGCGTTGGGGAGTTACCCGGTCATCGTTCAGGGATTGGAAAATCGCGTTATTGATGCAGCCGTGGTCGATCGGGTCTTTAGCCGGCACTTGGCGCAAAAGGGGTTCAAAGTTTTAGGCGAATTCAATCCGGCCAGCGCCGCTGGTCTGGTTGTTACAGGCAAATACCTCGAGGAGAATTTCCTTGCCGCGGAGAATGTCGTGAAAGGCGTCATCGAAGGCCAAGCCTATGTCACGAATCCGGCGAACAAACCGAGCGTGCTGAAAATGTTTCGCGACCGGCTCAAAATCAACGACCCGGCAATTATCGAATCCGGTTATGAGGATATTGTCGGCGAACATAAGCGCGAACCTTATCCTAACGTGGATGGCTTGCGGGTATTTCAGCGGATCATGAAAAGTCAGAGCCCAGAGGTCGCCCAGGTGCGCGTGGAAGAGCTGGTTGACGAGAGAATTGTACGCAAGTTGGATACCGGCGGGTTCATTGCCAAAGTTTATGATTACAGCGTTAGCCGGTAGGGGCTCGAGCAGGATTGGTAGTTGGCTGGCCACAACGAAAAGGAGGCTCACATGACGCGACGCAAACGGATTCTCCTAGGGTCGTTATCTTTGCTACTCATGCTCATGCTAAGGAGCGCGGCGAACACCCAGGTGCGCCAGTTTACAGTCTGCGTGCCGGATTACTCGGTCGGCGTCATGCCGTTCTTTATCGCCAAACAGAACGGCTACTTCGCGCAGGAAAAAATTGATGTCGAAGTGATCGCCGCAAGAGGCCATCTCTGCAGCATGGGGCTCCTTGCCAATTCGTTTCAATTCACCTACTCACCGAGCACCTTCGACGCGGTGGTGGCCGGCGACGTCAAGGGAAAAGTTGTCTATGTCGGTGAAAAGTTTCTCCTGCACCGTTTCATTGTCGCCCCACAAATTAAAACTTGGGAAGATCTCAAAGGGAAGAAGATCGCTATCGGCGCGTTCGGCTCCCTTACCGACTTCTTGACCAGAGAAATTCTTCTCGCTCATGGTTTAAAACCCATGCAGGACGTCCTGCTGCTGGCAACCGGCGGAGTTCCGGTGCGACTGGCCGCCTTGAAAAGCAATAATGTGCAGGCAACGCTCCTGGGCTCGCAGCAGGCGTTGGCAGCGCTTCAGGAGGGATATCGATTGTTCGAGTACGATCCGCCCCCTTACGTATCCCACCCGTTGATCGTGAAAAATGAATTGATCGCTAACGAGAAGTCCGTCCTGCGCAATTTTCTGCGCGCGACGCTCAAAGGGCATTTATTTTTTGGCCAGCGGCAGGAAGAAACCCTCACGGTGATCCAGAAGGTTCTGC
>JACPFE010000259.1 GCA_016183145.1 Deltaproteobacteria bacterium
CGTATTCTCGGAAATCTCGAAGCGCACCTGCGAGCCGCCGGCGCCGCGTTCTTTCCACTCGATCAACTTAAGATTTTTCACGTCAGGGACGAAGTTAGACTCCCATATTCTGCCGGCGTACCAGGTTCCTTCGCCGCTAAAGTAGCTTTCCTGGTCATTGTACCGATCTCTGAAGACGTAATCGCAGTTAAAGATGAAGTCCACATTGTGCAGTAGGTTGATCATCAGGGGCGCGCTCGTGACTGCGAAGTAACGCGCCGGCTGATCGCCGCTGCCGTTAAAATGCCGATACCAGCTATTGAGGGGTGGCGAAAAAAGCGATCCCTCCTGCCATTCGAACGTGCGCTTTGGCCCGCCCTCATGCCAGACCGTCGTGGCCCCATGACCACTCACGATGTAGACCAACTCCTCAAAGAGATGCCTTTGGGGTTTAAGACTCTTGCCCGGCGGAATCTCGCAGACATAGGAGTCGTTGGTCTCGCCGGTACCTTCCAGACAGATACGGGCTCCCAAGCCGCCCTTGCGGTCCCATGGGTAAAGCGACATCGTTGTGAGATCTTCGATGAAGAATCCCTCGATCAGAGGTATACCTTCGGTTTCGATCCACTTGCGGTATGAGCTCTTTTTTTCGGCAATGGGCTGCGTTGAAATTTTTGGCTCCATCTTCCTCCTTGCAAGATTAATCGGAAAACTCTCTGGCCTATGAGGCTGAAATTAAAATTTGGCGTGAGCCAACTTAAACTGTGCGCTGGCGCCGCCAAGAATGCCCTAAGTATTCCAACCTTAAACTAGCCGAACAGCTCCTGCCATTTCTTCAGTACCTTTTGCTTTTCCGCTTCGCTCGATTCCGCGACCCTAGGAAAATCCTCGATCCAGTCGTAAGGCCGGCAGGCATCAATGACTGCCCGCGAGCCAAAGAATTTCCGTGCGCCCTTAGGATAAACGGGGTCGAGAGTGCTCGAGTAGGTGTTGCGCAACAAATCGATGTCCTTTTCAGGATTCGACCTGGTGCTCATGGCCCAAATAACGTCTGCCAAGTTCGAAGGATCGATATCGTCATCGACTACGACAACATAACGACCAAGATGGCCGGCAGCCGCCTGGCACTGCGCGGTCAAGTAGGCAGCCTGTCTCGCGTGCCCTGGAAAGCGCTGCTTTATCGATACCACGGCAAAAAAGTTCACCCCCGACGCCTCATGAAACCAAACTCCCCGAACATCAGGCACCCCGTCCTTGACGAGGGATTCTTTCACCATGACCGAGCGAATCAGAGAATACATATAGGAGTAATCATGGGGCGGCCGTCCAGGAGGGGCTCCGAGGTTGATCGGGTCGTTTCGAAAGTAAACGGCTTTCACTTCGAGAACCGGCTCCTGCTCTTCTCCCGACCCGTAGTATCCAGTGAACTCGCCGAAAGGGCCTTCGCTGCGAAATTGGTTCGGAGGGCAAAACCCTTCGATAGCAAATTCGCTGTCGGCCGGAATCGGAAGCCCGGTCACTTTCCCACAAACCACCGGCACAGGCTCTCCCAACATGGCGCCCAAGTAAGCGTATTCCGAGACTCGATAAGGAACGCCGATGCCGCCGATGACGAGGTAAATAGGATGATGGCCAAAAGATACCGCTACCGGAGCCGGCTCATTTCTGTCGCGATATTTTTTGAGGTTGATCGCGCCATGGTGGGCGGAAGAGATCTGAACGGTCACGCTCTTCTCATCCTGCACCATGACCCGGTAACAACCGATGTTCACCCGGCCGGAATCGGGATCCTTGGTCATGACGACACAGCCCGTGCCGATGTAGTTGCCGCCGTCATGCTCGTGCCATTTGGGCGCGGGAAATTGCAGGAGATTGATGTCATTGCCGAAACCCTGATTCTCAAAGACCGGCCCGTGCGCCACCTCACGAGGAGGAAAATTCGCCGACGCCTGGTCGTATTCGGTCAGTTTTCCTTCGAGGCGAGCAACCAGTTCCTCGCTCGAATCGACGCCGCGGTGTCCCAAAGTCAGTCCTAAACGCGCCGCGTCAAGAATGGTTCCGGTGAGGATTCTCCGGCCTTGCGGAAAACCGGGAATGCTGTCGAATAAAAGCGCGGGGCCTTTGCGCCGGCAATTGAGTTCCGTGATGATTCCGATTTCGAGATTGGCATCCGCTCCTTGAACTCGTTTGAGACTCCCCAACCGTTCAACCTCCTGGAGCCAGGAGCGCAGATCATGCATAGATACCTACCTTGGAAATGTTGAACAGAACGACTCCAGGAAAATTTATCCCGCCAAGGCGCAAAGTGACACTCGGTGTCATTTCGACCCCGTGGAGTTGCGGTCCATTACTCCACGGGGGAGAAATCTTTCTTAGATCCCTCGCATTCGCTCGGGATGACGGGCCTCGCCCCCTCACCTTGGCGTCCCCTTCGACCTTGCTCAGGGCATGCTTTGCGCCTTTGCGTGAGATATTCTTTGTTCTAATTCCTTACCCTTTGTTGACCTTTTGGCACTCATAACAGATCCCCTATGAGGTGTCAACGCGACATCGGCGTGCACTGAGACTTTGGGAAAATTCAGCAGCGAAAGCGATCTTGACAATCCGTGGTGATTGTGAAAATCACACTCAAGATCTTTACTTGAGGAAACGTGCCCGTGTGGAATAGATTTTTCCGCCGCATTTTTACCGTCACTGCGGTCATTTTCTTGCTGACCGGCACAGCGCACCCCAACGAAAACATAGTCGTGGCGTACAGCGGTGTTTCCGGTTTTCAGGGACCGTTGTGGACGTTTTCCGAGTTGAAGCTCTTCCCCAAATACAACTTGAATCCGGAAATCGTTCTCATTGCCGGCGGAACGCAATCCATGCAGGCGCTTTTGTCCAACTACACTGATTTTGCTCTAGCGTCGGCAACACCGCCGCTCAGTGTTGGACTCCAGGGAGGGGCCGTGGTGATCATCGGCGCCGCGCTCAACAAGTTCCCCTTCAGTTTGGTGACGCAAAAAGGGATTGATCATCCCGCCAAGCTTGCCGGTAAAAGAATCGGCATCGTGAACTTCGGAGGATCCAACGAACTCGCCGTGGTGTTGGCTTTAAAGGAATGGGGGATCCCTCGTCAGGCGGTGACCCTGATCCGCAGCGGCGACACCGCGGGCCGGCTGATTGCCCTTGCGAATCGAAGTCTCGACGCAACTTTGTTGTCGATGCCGTATACCATTGAGGCTCAAAAATTGGGACTTAACGTTCTCGCCCATCTAGGGGATATGCAAGCCGCATTTCCGATGACGGTGGTGGCGGTCAACCGCGCTTTCCTACAGAAGAAACGGGGCGTGGTGAAGCAGTTCATGGCGGGTTACAGCGAAGCGATTTACCGGTTAATGCAATCCAAAGACACCGGCATCAGCATCTATAAAAAGTACCTCAAGCAGCAGGATGCCAAAATCTTAGAGGCTACCTATGATGATATTGCCGGCAAATTCTCCTTCCCGCCGCGGATGAATCGACAGGGTTTGCGCAACGCCGCCGAGTTGGTCTCCAAGGAGGGGATGGGGGATCTCAACTTGAGCCAGTTCGTTGATGAAACAGTCATCGATGAGTTGGAACGAGAGGGCTTTTTCGAATTCTTGAAAAAGAAATAGCAAAGCGATGCGACTGAAAGGCGTTCCCTGACGATCCACGACGACGCGTTGGCGGATCAACCTTCTTCATCCCTCCCCGCTCCAGATTTCTCCTTTGCATGCAACCTGGGATTGTGCATCTTGAGGTGGACGGCTATATTATTGTTCATGCAAGCTTCGAATTCTGATAGTTCTGGTTTATAAGTTTTCTTTTCGCTGATAGTGAGTGCCATGGAATACAGAACCGACGATCTAAGAATCAAGGAAATCAAGGAGCTGTTGTCGCCGTCTCATGTGCTCGGCGAGTTTCCCATCACCGAGCGCGCCGCGCGCACCGTGTACGAGACACGACAGGCGATCCATCGTATCCTGCACGGCGCCGATGACCGGCTGCTGGTCATCATGGGGCCCTGTTCGATCCACGACGTCAAAGCCGCCAAAGAGTACGCGGGAAAACTAAAAGAGGCAAAGGACCGCCTCGATGCCGATCTCTTGGTGGTGATGCGCGTCTATTTTGAAAAGCCGCGCACGACGATCGGCTGGAAAGGTCTCATCAACGATCCGAACCTCGACGGCACCTTTCGCATCAACGACGGCTTGTGCATTGGCCGCAAGCTGCTTTTGGATCTCAACGAAATGGGCATGCCGGCGGGCTCCGAGTTCCTCGACATGATCACGCCCCAGTATATCGCCGACCTCATTTCCTGGGGCGCCATCGGCGCGCGTACGACGGAAAGCCAGGTGCACCGCGAGCTCGCCTCCGGCCTGTCCTGTCCGGTGGGCTTTAAAAACGGCACCGACGGCAACGTGCGCATCGCGATCGACGCCATTCGCGCCGCGCAGGTGCCGCATCATTTTCTCTCCGTGACCAAAGAAGGCTCCACGGCCATCGTCTCCACCGCGGGCAACGAAGATTGCCACGTGATTCTGCGCGGCGGCCGGCGGCCCAACTACGACGCCGCAAACGTGGACGCCGCGGGAAAGAGTTTGGCTGAGGGAGGTATTCCGGCGCGATTGATGATCGACTTCAGCCACGGCAACAGCGCCAAAGAGCCGGAGAAACAGCTCGACGTCGGCCGCGAGGTCGCGGTGCAGATCGCCGGCGGCGATGGGCGCATTTTCGGCGTGATGGTCGAAAGCCATCTCAAGGCCGGCCGCCAGGACTTGATCCCGGGCAAAGAGCTGGTCTACGGCCAGAGCGTCACCGACGCCTGCATCGGCTGGGAGGACGGCCGTCCATTGCTTGACATGCTTGCGGACGCCGTGCGCCAGCGGCGGCTCAAGGCCGAGGCGGAAGCGGAAGCCGACTAGAACCGCGAAACCGGCCCCCTGCCCGCCACGAGAGAATGAGCCGGCTCGGCTTTCATGCCCGTCGTGCCCTCATTCTAACTTTGGATTTTTGGCGCTTCTGGGTTTCCTGTGAAAGCGTATTCACCACAGAGACCTGCCGCGGCATAGCCGCAACCAAAAAGTAAAGACAGATTTCACCACGACGTGTGCCATGATTTTACGCTCGCCCGCCGAGAATGAAAATGGAGGGCTTTCCTTCCACATGGTGCCCTCCTCGACTCGTCATTCCCGCGCACGCGGGAATCCAGGTTTGTTGCGCCGACTTAGCCTGGATACCCGCTTTCGCGGGTATGACGGAACCCAGGCGGGCCTCTTGGTTCTCATCCCCAAACGGGTATTTTCAAACGAGGCACGAAGAACACGAAGTTTAAAATCATGGTTATCCGAACCCTTCGTGCCCTTCGTGAACTTCGTGGTGAGAAAGCGTTCCGCGATGCTATTCGGTCATCGGACAAGAAATCCCACAAACACTTACGAGAGTTTCCTTGGGCAATCCCTCAGGCTTTCAATTCTTGCGGCACCAGCGGCAATAACAGGCTAAAGACGCTGCCCATGCCGACTTCGCTGGTTACCCGAATCTGTCCACCCAAGGCGTCCGCCAGTTTGCGGCAAAGGCTCAGACCCAAACCCGTGCCGCCGTATTTGCGGGTCGAGGAGCCGTCCAACTGGCGAAAGTCATCAAAGATAATTTCCCGGTGGCGTTCATCGATACCGATGCCGGTGTCGGCGATGGCGATCTCTACGGACGATGTTTCATCTCGGGCAATTTTCCGGACACTGACTTCGATCTTACCCTTCTCGGTGAATTTCACCGCGTTGGTTAATAATTCCGCCAAGATCTGTTGCAGCTTCTGCCCGTCGCTTTCGATGGTTTCGACGGCCGGTTCCATGTTCAGTCTAAATTTAATCGGACGCTCTCTGATGAGCCGCTGCGTCATCATTTGCAGCGCCTCCAAAATCTCCTTCAGCTTGACTACCTCAAACTGGGTAAATACCGTGTCGGCCTCCATCCGTGAAAAGTTGAGCAGATTGTCCATCAGTTGGGTCAGCTCTTGGCCGTTGTTTACCAGCCGTTCGAGCATCGCGCGGCGGTCGCCGCCAAAGGAATCCTCGAGCAGCACTTCGCCGTATCCTATGATGGTGCTCACTGGCGTTCTTAACTCGTGACAGACGTTGGCAACGAATTGTTTTTTGACTTTATCCATCTCGAGCAGTTTCTTGTTGGTCGCCTCGACCCTGCCAAGAGCGTCCACGGATGCTTCGTAAAGGCGGCCATTCTCCAGAGACAACGCCAGTTGATCAGTCAGTGTACCCAACAAGCGTAAATCATCGGCGCTGTACTCCCGGCGCGAACGTTTCGCGCCGAAAGAAACAAAACCCCGGATCTCCCTGTCGAAAACCAGCGGGAGGAGCAACTCCGATTGCATTGCATCGAATGCGCGGAGCCAGTCGTCGCGCTTAGATTGGAATCGTGGATCGGTCGTCATTTCGCCTCGGGACACCCCATGGTAATCGGCCGGCAGCGCCGCATCCGCTAACAGCTCGCAGCAACCGGCAATGGCCGAAAGATTAAGCTCATGGGGCCCTGTGGCGGCGGTGAGGTATTCCTTGGAGTCCTTGGGCCGGTAGGCCAGCAGCGCCGTTTCGATGCCGATTCGCTCGGCCACCCGTTGGAGAAATCCCTCAGCCAGATCCGGCGCGCTCGTGAGCGAGCGCAGAAACAAGCTGGCTTCCGTTTGGACCTGCTCCGGGTCGTACTCCTGACGGTAAATATATCGGTCCACGACCCTTTCGATCCAACGGAGCAAGGGATTGAATACCACGACCACGAGCACCGAGAAAAATATCGGAATGAGCGGCTCGGCGTCATCGGCGCCGGCGACCGGGCCTAACAGCGAGAACAGCGCGACGTACAGCGCCAACAGCAAGGCCGCCAGTGCGATATGGCTTAGGCTTCGCTTAAGCGCGTTACCGAGATCGAAGAGGCTATACTTCAGGAGCGCGTAGGCCACCGAAAGTGGAAAAAACACCGAGGGGATCAATGCCAGGTTGTAGGGAATGTCCCACTGAAAGGAACTGTTGAGCACGGTGGCAAGCGAAGGCAGGAAGAAGCCGAGCACTGCGCCGAAAAACATGACGCGCAATCGAGATCTTTCTAAATCCGGCAAGTTCCCACGCAAAGCCATCAAAACGATCACGAGAAAAGCCAGCGCGCTCACGCAGGCGTAAACGTAGCCGGCGCGAAAAGCGAGAATCCACGTCTCCACCGGCCCGGCGAAGGCCGCGCTGATCACTCCGCCAAGAACGACAGACAATCCATAGATAACGATCAGACCGAGAGGATGGGAGCGCCACAATGGCGTGCCGGTCTTTAACAGCAATACGAGATGCGTCCCGGTGCTGGGCGTAAGCGTCAGACCGAAGATTCTTAATTCTTTCGGTAAAAATCCGCTGGTCATGAAATCAAAGGTCGTTTCGAACCAGACGAAGACGGCCAGCACCATAAAACAAAGCGGCAAGCTGGCCGGCGAGGCGGCGCGAAAATAATAGGGCGCCGCGCCGATGATGAGAAACGCAAGGCCCATAATGACATATACCCCGAAGCTCAGAAGCCAGTCATTAAGAGACAGAGTCATGGAGGGAATGGCCACCTCGAACCTTTCCTGGCCCCGGGCAACCTGATAACGAAAAGTCGAACCGGACAGGCGGCTCCTAACCATCTCATAGAGTTCGCTGCGCTGAACCAGAGGGCGCCCGTCAATGGCGACGATCCGGTCCAGGGATCGCAGCCCCGTGCCGTTCGCAGTCCATTGCGGCAAAGCATAGGGACCGACGGTCAAATTTTCATAGACGAAAAACCCGGGAAAAGGTTTATGAATCCAATGAAGAGATAACGCCAGATTGCCGGCGACCAGGAGACAAGCAAAGAGACCGATAACCGCCAACAACAACCATCGTTGCCAAGGGTGCTGCCCCATAGGATCCTCCATCGGGAAAAACGTTTCGGGAGCGGTGTTGATGCCTGCCCATTTATCAAGGCCCGCCAAACTCTGTCAAGGAGAGAAAACGGTAGTGGTTCAATTAGCGGGCGCCGGGTGAGCGAGACGCTTCACGGCGGCGGACGAGCGTGGCTTCAGCAAAAACGAATAACGCTTTATCTTGGCGCGGCGATATAGTAGAATATCCTCAAAACGCCGGAAACGTTCCCATTTGTCTTCAAACGGTGAACGGATTCCGAGGCTGCTCGACCGACAACGGGCAAACGAGGTCGAATGGAAGCCGTGACTTACGCCAGTTTTTTTAGCGAATCCGGAGGAGGCCTTTTCTCTCCCCTGCTCCGCCGGTTGCCAGCCCGGGATGATGCCGGGACCCAGCGTCATTCACCCCTCGGTACAGTTGCCCTACACCTCGCTTCATCGCGATCGTCGAACGGATTACGTCTAAGTAATAGGGGTCGTCTCATTCCCGTTAGGGATCAAACCGATTCCGTTAAGGGAGGCCGTTGGAATGGACAATAATACGGAGTTCGAGAACATCATCAATAAAGACCGGGATAACAACCAGTCGCGGGCGTGGCAGGGCAAACTGCTCGGCTACCTCGACAAGATCAAGGAAGATCCCTCCATCGCCAAGCTGGCCCACGCGCGACGTCATCGTCAAAGTGGGCGTCCGCGACATTCAGGAAAGCACCGACCCCCACGTCAAGCGCCTCTACAAAGACGAAGCGATCAAAATCTTCGATTTCTTCACCGATGAGTTCTTCGGTATCGAGAAGACGGTCGCGCAGATCGTGCGCTACTTTCACGCCGCATCGCTCAAGGGTGAAGAAAGCCGCCAGGTGCTCTACCTGATGGGCCCCGTGGGCTCCGGCAAAAGCTCGTTGGCTGAAAAGCTGCACCGTGGCCTGGAAGAGAGCGATCCCATCTTCGCCATCGAGGACTGCCCGATGTTCGAAGAGCCGCTGCATTTGATACCGCGCCATTTGAGAAAAGAATTTGAAAAGATGCTGGGGGTTCACATTGAAGGCGACCTCTGCCCCGTCTGCCGCTACCGGCTGAAGGAGGAATTCGGCGGCAAGTACGAAGAGTTCCCGATCTGCACCGTGGAATTTTCCAAACGCGCGCGGGTCGGCATCGGGGTGGTGCCGCCGGTGGATCCCAACAACCAGGACACCTCCGTGCTGATCGGCAGCGAAGATATCTCGAAGTTGGATCTCTATTCCGAAGGTGACCCGCGCGTCCTCGAACTGAACGGCGCGCTGAACATCGGCAACCGCGGCGTCGTGGAATTCATCGAGGTTTTCAAGAACGAGATTGAATACCTCCATTGCATGATCACGGCGACCCAAGAAAAGGTCGTGCCCGCGCCGGGGCGGCATGGCTTGGTCTACGTGGACACCGTCATCGTGGCCCACTCCAATGAGGCCGAGTGGCAGAAATTCAAGGGAGACCACACCAACGAAGCGATTCTGGACCGCATCGTGGTGATTCGCGTGCCCTACAACTTGCGCCTCTCCGAAGAAGTGAAGATTTATCAGAAGATCATCCGCCACTCCGACTTCCGCGCCCACGTGGCGCCGCACACCCTCGAAGTCGCTTCGATGTTCGCGATTCTGTCGCGTCTTGAGCCGACCAACAAGTGTGACCTCATGACCAAGTTGAAACTGTATAACGGCGAAGAGGTTATCGAAAAAGGACGCACCAAGAAAGTTGACGTCCAGGAATTGCGTGAAGCCACCAAACGGGAAGGCATGAACGGTATTTCCACGCGCTTCATCATGAAGGCCCTGGACAATGCGCTCTCCGATAACACCGCTGGCAACTGCATCAACCCCATCAACGTTCGGGAAGCGCTGATCAACATGGTGAAGGAAGCCGATCTGTCGGACGACGCGCGCAAGCAGTATCTGGAGTTTCTCCAGGACACCCTGCACAAGGAGTACCTCGAGGTGCTGGAAAAGGAGATTACCCGCGCGTTTGTCTATTCCTACCAGGAGCAGGCGGAGGCGCTGTTCCAGAATTACCTCGATCACGCCGAGGCCTACGTCAACAAGAGCAAGGTAAAGGACCGCAACACCAAGGAAGAGCTGGCGCCCGACGAAGGGTTCATGAAATCGATCGAGGAGCAAATCGCCATCATCGGCTCGGCCGCCGACGGGTTCCGCCAGGAAGTGATCTCTTATCTCTGGGCGGCCAACCGCCGGGGCGAGAAAATCGACTTCCGGAGCTACGAGCCGCTCAAGGAGGCCATCGAGAAAAAGCTGATCACTTCGGTGCGCGACCTTAGCCGGGTCATCACCAAGTCGCGCATGCGCGACGAGGAGCAAACGGAAAAGTACAGCACCATGGTTAAGAACCTGCTCGAACACGGATACTGCCCGAGCTGCGTCGATGTGGTTTTAAAATACGCGGCCAACAATTTATGGAAGGACTGAGCGCGAGTTAGGAGTAAGGGATGAAGAGGGTAAGGAGTGAGGAGCTAGGAGTAAGGAGAGCGAGGACCCCAAACTCCTAACTCATTCCCGTTACCCCTGACTCCTAACTCCTTACTCCTGACTTTTTTCGAAACGTGGAAACGATCTTTCGGCCCTACCATCCTTCCTCCGGCCAGCGTAGCGACCGCAGCGCCGGCGACCGCCTGCGCCATCGGCAAAAAGTTCGTGAAGCCATTCGCAATAACATCGCCGACATCATCGCGGAAGAGTCGATCATCGGCAAAGACAAAAACCGCGTCATCAAAGTGCCGATTCGAGGTGTAAAAGAGTACCGCTTCATTTACGGCGAAAACGCGCCTGGGGTGGGACAAGGCGGGGACGGTGACTTGCAGCCTGGGCAAACCGTCGGCCAGGGGGGAAAAGGCGCTCAGGGCCAACAGGCCGGAGACCGGCCCGGCGTTGATTACTACGAGACCGAGGTCAGCCTCGATGAGTTGATCGAAGTGATGTTCGAAGACCTCGAGCTGCCGGATCTCGACCGCAAACAGTTGCGCCAGATGGAAGTCGAACGGCAATTCCGCCAGAAGGGGTTCAGAAAAAAAGGCATCCGCGTGCGCCTGGACAAAAAACGCACCGCGCGCTCCCGTGTCAAGCGTAAGAAAGCTACCCAACGGACGCGCGGCGCTCTCCATGCGGAGCGCTTCCCTTTCCACGAGGATGATCTGCGCTATCATCATACCGTGACCGAGATCCGCCGTGAGTCCAACGCCGTGGTGCTCTGCATCATGGACACCTCCGGCTCCATGGACACAATGAAAAAATACCTGGCGCGCAGTTTCTTTTTCCTGCTCTACCGCTTCCTGTGCACCCGTTATCAGAACGTCGAGATCGTGTTCATCGCCCATCACACCGAAGCCCGCGAAGTGACCGAAGAGGAGTTTTTCCATAAGGGTGAATCCGGCGGAACCTTTATTTCGTCCGGCTACAACAAGGCCCTCGAGATCATCAATGAGAGATACCACCCCGGCCTGTGGAACGTTTACGCCTTTCACTGTTCCGACGGCGACAATTTCGAATCCGACAATGCCGCTACGCTGAAGGCGGCGCGGGAACTGGCCCAGGTATCCAACCTGTTCGGATACGGCGAAATCAAGCCCCTGGGCGCGGGCTACTACGGCAGCAGCATGATTCAGTATTTCTCACAGATCCAGGAGCCCAACTTCCTCACGGTGCAAATCCAGCGTAAAGAAGACATCTGGTCTTCCTTCAAGACCTTTCTCAACAAAGACCGCGTGCGCGACGACGCGGCGTAGTCGGACCCGCCATGGCGGCGCGTTATACTATCGAAGATCTCCAGGAGTGGAACCAGCGTATCGTCGAGCTGGTGCAAAAATACGGTCTCGATCCCTATGCCCAGGAATTTGAAATCTGTGACTATGAGCAGATGCTCTCTTACATGGTCTATTCCGGCATGCCCTCCCACTACCCGCACTGGTCCTACGGTAAGGGGTTCGAAAAATTAAAAACCCTTTACGACTACGGTCTCAGCGGCCTGCCCTACGAGATGGTGATCAATTCCAATCCCTCCATCGCCTATCTCATGCGCGATAACAGTCTGGCCTTGCAGGTTCTCACCATCGCCCATGTGTACGCGCACAACGACTTTTTTAAGAACAACTTCACTTTCAGAACCACCCAGACGGAATACACTATTGAAACATTCAAGGCTCACGCCAACCGCGTGCGCCATTACGTCGAGGATCCCAGCATCGGACTGGAAAAAGTCGAACGCATCCTCGATGCGGCCCATGCGCTTTCTCTCCAGTGCCGGCGCAATCTCGCCATTCGCAAACAGTCGGAAGAGGAACAACTGGAGGCCAAGCTCGAAGAGTC
>JACPFE010000260.1 GCA_016183145.1 Deltaproteobacteria bacterium
GGCGGCAGTCTTGAACGGAGAGGTTCTGTACGAAACGTGAGGCGTGAGATTCCACGGGCTGTAGGGGCTGCCGTCGATCTTGGTGAGAATGCCGTTTTGGATCTTCGCTTTGATCCCGCACTGCGTGTTGCACTGCTGGCAGACCGAATAGAGAATCTGCTCCGCCTTGGCGAGAGTGTAGCCCGCATTAGGCGTCAGATAATCGCGCCGTCCGTAAGCGAGCGTCTCCAAGAGGCCCGGAATCTGTCCGGCCACCGCCGCGCTGCCGCCGAGCAGCGCTGCGCTCTTCAAGAAGTCTCTGCGGGTACAGGGCAATTCTCCATCGCCTGCCACGTTCGAATAAGGCTGTGGATTTTGCTTTGTCTTCATGCCCCGCCCCCTTCTCGTAACGGCTCCAAGCGCACGCTTGAAGCCTCCCCAAGTGGCGCGCGCCTCCCATCTACAAAAGGCAGCTTCTCGATTGCAATCAAGAATACCAGAGCAGCCGCGGCGACCACGCCGATGGCGACCAGCCACTCGGTCAGACTGGGAAAGTAGACAACGGACAGTCTGGCGTGAACGAAAGCTTCCGGCAAGGCCCGGAACTCGGGAATAGCCAAACCTAGATAGACGAAATTTTGTTTGGTGCCGGCCAGGCCGATGGCGATGAAGAGACCGGCGGTCCCGAGGTTGGCCGGTTTGCCATCGCACGGCGGAACCAGCAAAAGGATCGGCAGCACAAGACCGATGCCGATTTGAACAAGCCAGAACAACCACCAATAAGAGCCGAAAAGCATCAGGTCGTAGGTCTCGACGATTGCCGCCGTCGAAGAGTAGCTGGTAACCAAAAACTCGGCGGATTCGATATAGAGATTTAGCGCCAGTAAGCCGAGGACAAGGTATCGTAAAAACTCAACCTGCCCATGATGTTCCTGATCGGCCTGCCAGCGCCGGAAGGCGACGGTGCTAAAAGCGACGATTCCCGCCCCCGAGAGAAACGCTGAAAAGAGAAAACGAATCGGCTGAATGCCGGAACTCCAGGCGGCTTTGGAGCCCAGCACGCCAAAGAGAGCGCCTTCGCCCCCGCCAAAGGTAATGACTAGAATGAAGCCTACGACCGACAATGGCTTCAGCCAACCCCGCTTCTCTTTCGCGAGGGCGTAAAGCATCGCCATCAGCACCAGCGCATAGAGCGTATAAATCCAAACCATCCAGGCAAGAATGGATCGAGGATTGGCGAAGGCGTAAAGCCTCCAGAAACGGTCCATATGGCCCAGGTCGGCCAGAACGAGGACGAGGCCCGCCCCGAGAGTCGTTAGGGCGACGAGCAAGGCATAGGCGCTCGCGCGCCTCAGCGCGCGAATCCCCAGAGCGTAATGCAGAAAGACGATCAGGAAGGCGCCGCCGGAGAGGCCCACCAGATAAATATAGAGCCCAACCCAAATGCCCCAGGGAATGTAGCTTCCGAAATTAAAACTGAGCTTGCCGGTGGAAAGCCGATCCCAGGCGCCGATCGCGCCCAAAACAACCAGCGCGATCAGGACCGGGATCAGTATCTTGGTAGTCTTCAGCATGGCCGATCCTCCTACACGCGGTAGTAGACCTTGGGCTTGGTGCCCAACTCTTCTTTGAGCCGCATGACATTGGGCTTCGCGATCAGTTCGGAAACCAGACTCTCCGGATCGTTCGTGTCGCCGAAGTAGGTCGCGTAGCCGATGCAAGTGGTTACGCATGCGGGAAGCATCCCGGCCTCTAACCGATGGATGCAGAAGTGGCACTTTCTTGCGTTGCCCACGGGAGACTTGTTTCCCGCTCGGTTCCACTCTCGGCCGTATTCAAAGTTGGGCTGCGTTTCGTACGCCTCGACTTTGGGAGTTCCAAGCGTGAAGAACTCGCCGAAGTCCGCCGTGCGTGCGCCGTAAGGGCAGGCGGGCAGGCAGTAGCGGCAGCCGATGCACTTGTTGTAATCGATCTCCACGATCCCATCCGGCCGCTTGTAGGTCGCTTTGACGGGACAGATAGGAACGCAGGGCGGGTTATCGCACTGCATGCAAGGGCGGGGAGTGAAGCGGCGGGTCACGTGCGGATACTCGCCGAACTCCTCGTCCAGCACCGGCCGATAGACCACGCCCGGAGGAAGCTTATTTTCCGCGACGCAGGCGATGGTGCAGGCCGAACAGCCGATGCACTTGCTGAGGTCGATCACCATGACCCAGCGCCTCTGCTCAATCGGCTTTTTGAGCGCGCGGCGGAGTTCTCGTTGCATGCGCAGCAAGGGACTCTCACCTTCAGGAAGCTCCGGCAAAGCTATTTCGGCTTTTCCAGATTCCGCGCCTTCGGCTTTAGCCGAGAGCCCACCCGCGATGGCTGTAGCCGCCAAAATCGACTTCAGAAAGTCCCGTCGCGCGCTGGTATATTTTTGCGTATCTCTGCTTTCCATGACCGGCTCCTTAACTCGCCTTGTAACATTCATTCTTAAACCTCCCCTTCTTAGCGACCGACGAGTTTTGGGAAGTCAATCACATAGTCGAACTTGAGTCTAAATGTCCTCTTGTCTCCATCTGAGGGAAAGGAGACCCATCTCTCCAGCAGGAAATTCCACGGTAAAGCC
>JACPFE010000261.1 GCA_016183145.1 Deltaproteobacteria bacterium
ATCGGCTCCTTCGACGTCATGTCCGAAGCGGGCCTGGGACAACCCCACGCCGTTACCGGCGGCGTCGCCGAGGCGCTCATCGCTACCGCCACGGGGTTGCTGATCGCGATTCTCACCCTCGTCTCGTACAACTACTTCACCGCAAGGGCGGAACGGGAAATGGACCGGATGGAGCACTTCAGCTCATCGCTCGAATTGCTGCTTCACATTCACGCGGGGAAACACTGATGCGCATCCAACGTCGCAGCTTGAAGAAAGCGCGCATCGAGATCATTCCAATGATCGACACGATTTTTTTCCTGTTGGTTTTTTTCATGATCTCGACTTTATCCATGGCCCAGTACACAGGCATGCCGGTGAATCTTCCCAAGGCCGCCTCCGGCCAGCAGGCGCCTGCCGAGAGCGCCGCCATCACCATCGATAAAGCGGGACGGCTATTTCTCAACCGGCAGGCTATCGACAAATCGGCTCTCGGCGATTCCTTACAGCAGCAGCTCGCGAAGAACCCCGATCTTCTGGTTGTCATCAATGCCGATGACGTGGTCGAGCACGGCCAAGTCGTTGAGGTCATGGACATCGCTCGGGGCGCCAACGTGGCGAAGATGGCCATCGCCGTGAAGCCAAAGGAGCAGACACGATGAACAATCGATGGCTGATCTCGTCATTTACCGCATCTTCGTTGATTCATCTGAGCCTGATCCCGGTGGCCGCGCTGGTCATGCACGCCAAACCGATCAAACCCGTTACGGTCCCCATCGAGCTGATCGACGTTCCGCGCGTTGAACAGCCTAAGAAGGTCGAAGTCGCGCCGCCCCCTCCGGCACCAAAACCCAAACCGCAAAATATCACCGCGCCGAAGCTGCTGTCCAAACCGGTATTGGAAACCAGTCCGCTCCGGCCCGCCGGCAACACCACGGAAGAAATTAAAGAGAAGCCGGTGGAACAACCGGAGCCCGTCGCGTCGTTGCCGACCAACGACGGCGCCGCAAAAGCGGGCTGGAATTTCGGTTCGAACGCAGCCGAAGCCGAAGGTAGCGCCGCCGGCGCCGGCAATCTTTTCGGCAAGGGCGACGTGGGCGTAGTCGGCGGAAGTGGCATGGCCGGCGACGGTGGCGGCACTGGCAACTCGGGTCTGGGACGAGGCGCCAAGGGCGACAGCACGAGAGGCGGCGGTATTGGATCGGGAGAAGCGCTATCCGGTCTCGCCCGGCCGCTCGGCGGCTACCAAGTCAAACCGCGCTACCCGGAATCGGCGCGCCGGGCCGGCGCGCAGGGCGTCACCTTGCTGAAAGTCAGGGTGCTGGAGAGCGGGCGCGTGGGCGAAGTCCTGGTGGAGAAATCCGCGGGTTACCACGATCTCGATTTGTCCGCCGCCGAGGCGGTCAAGAAATGGCTCTTCGAGCCCGCGCGAAGAGGCAAAGAGCCCGTCGCCGTTTGGGTTATTTTGCCCGTGAGGTTCCAGCTACAGTGAGTGAAAATCAATTTTACGAGATGCAGTACTTTCCCGCTGTGGCCTTGATGTTAGGCGTGGGCTTAGTGTTTCATCTCCTGCGCATCTCACACATTGTATCGCTCCCATTGAATACGACTATTGCAGTGCTTCTGTGGTTCCTGTCTTTCTTGTTCATCCCACAGAAGATCGTGGTGGATGAACGGGCCGTTCAAATAGAGTTCGGCTGGCTTCCTTTCACCCGGCACACCATCCCGTTGGAAAACATCGCCGGATCAAAAACAATCACGCAGGTAATGCCCGGTGACTTTTGGGCTGCACAGCAGGATGGAACGGCGCCACCGTCTCTCATTGCAGGCAGCGGCGAAATCCTCATCTTGTCTTTGAAAGACGGAAGCCATTTTCCCCTGAACTCACAGCGGATCAAGGAACTCCAACACACTATAGAGATAGGAAGGCAAAAAAGTGGAAACCCAAAACAAGACAGCGGTGAACGAAAACATTTTTAGGGCTACGACGGACCAACCGGTGGAGCGCAAACGGCGGATCAACAGCTCCTCTCTCTTTCGCGAGCGTAAAGACATTGTCCTTGTCCATGGGGAGGAAGAATACGTGTTGCGGATTACCCGCAACGGCAAATTGATTTTGACCAAGTAATTTTAAAAGCCAGCCAGTGTGTGAGGCGACTCATGCCAGCCAGCGAAAACATTTTTTTCGAGGTGAGACATGAGTCGGAATGCCAACGACGGAAGAAGACGAACGATCAAGGGACCTATGATGGGCGCTCTGACGGCCATGGGGATCGCGTTGGCAGCGACGGTCTCTTCCATCGGCGCTGAAGAAAACAACGCTTCACCCGCGGAGGCGACGCAGCCGCCGGAGCGGATGCCCGAAGTCGTCGTTCAAGCGGCTGCCGACGCGCCGGAGGAAAAACGGCTGGCGAACCCCGTGCCGAGCACGCATACCACGAAGGAACAGATCGACGATCGGGCCAACCGCCGGGTCGGGGAGATTCTCAAACGAATGCCGGGAGTCTACATGGGCGGCGCGCCGGGGGAAAACAACGACGTGCGGCTGCGCGGTCTCGACAAAGAATTCACGCGAGTACAGCTCGACGAAATGACCGTCCCCGACGGCGGAGAGAAACGTGAGCTGCAGGTGAATCGAGTGCCGGCTTATTTGATCGAAGAGGTGACCATTCTCCGCAACCCGACGGCCGAGTACGAAAGCGACGGCTTGGCGGGACGAGTAAAACTCAAAACGCGCCCGATTCCGGAAAAATTCAGCGGCAATGCTCGATTGAGTTCCGGCGGCAGGGACTACTTTGGCGACGGCACCTGGAGCAACAGCGTCTCGGCGGGCGGGAAGATGAGCGATTGGCTGGGCTCCATGGCGACCTTCAGCTTCAATCGCGACCCTTTTGTCAAAGATAAAGTCGAAAGGGAATTCAAGGCCGATGGGAACGCGAAAAAATCCAAGGCCGAGCAAGAAACGAAGAACCTTACGGCGCGCGACGGCTTCGTCGATGTTGGATTGTATTACGGTCGCGGTGAACTGCATTTGAAGCCCTTGATGCTGCACCTAAACGAGAAGAGAGACAAAACCAAATCCGAGCGCGACCTCACTAAGGCGGCGGCCAGCGATGAGACCTTTGAGAGGGAGCGCGAGAACAAGACCAAAATGACGGTTGGCGGTGCAGTGGAGCACCGTCACGATCTGACTTCAGGAATCAAGCTGGAGCACACGCTCGCCTACTATTCCTCGCGTGAGGGTCAAGGCGGCAAGACCAAAGATAGCTTCAAAGAGACCAAGAGCGTCATGACTTTCGACAAGCGCGAACTCGAGGACGAGCGAAAGGAAGACCAGACCTGGAACTATAATAACAAGCTCACCGTCCCGTTTACTTTTGGGTTGCCGCAGGAACTAAAGACCGGTTTCTCTCTACGCTTTCGCGATCGGTTTCGCGACAAGGATAAGATCGAGATCAAGAACGGCGTCGGAACCGACAAGACCACGCCCAAGGACACTTATTTTCTCAGAGAGAATTACTACGCCGGCTTCGTGCAAGACGAAGTCAAGGTCACCGACCGCTTCAGCCTGCTGCCCGGAGTGCGCGTGGAGTACGTCGGCTTCTCGGCGCGCGATAAACTCCATCCCGAGAAGCAGAGCGCGTTCTTGGACCCCAATCCCTCCATCCACGCGTTGTGGCGCGCCACCGACCAGCTGAGCCTGAAAACCGCATTCTCGCGCGCTGTGAATCGGCCTAAATTCGATGAGCTGTCGCCCTTTGAGCAAGAGGACGCAACTAAGATCGTCATCGGCAACCCGGCGCTCGAACCGGCGCGGGCATGGAATGTCGACGTCGGTTTCGACTATGCCCGCCGCGACCTCTTCTTCGGCCTGAATTTTTTTCACAAATGGGTCAAAGGCGTCATCGAAGAGGTGGACACGGGAGAAGATCGCAACGGCAAAAACGTCTTCCAGGTGCAAAACGTCGGCGACGGTTGGGTCAGGGGCGTGGAATTAGAGCAGCGCGTCGGATTCAATTGGACGGGAATCGACTGGGTTCGCGGGCTGACTCTTTGGAGCAACCAGACGTTTTTGAAATCGATGCTGGAAGACGCCGCCGGCAACAAACGGCCGTTCAAGGAGCAGCCCAAGTTCATCACCAACATCGGACTGGACTACGAGCTGATTCCGCGCACCACGCTTTTCACCTTCTCGACCAATTACGTCAAACCGGGGATCAACGTCGAGGCCTCCGGCGATGTCAAACGGCTGAAGACGGAATGGAGATTCGATTTGGCGTTTCGCCAGCGACTGACGGGCGGCCTCTATGGCTTCGTGGAAGCCGCCAACTTGACCGGGGCGCGAAAGGAAGAGGTCACGAGGAAAGCCAACGGCGAGAGCACGCGCAACCGGGAGAGCGTAAATCGAACCGTGCTCTTGGGTATGAGCTACAGCTTTTGAAAAATCAAAAACCAAGGAGGATCTACAATGGAAACCAACGATACGGCGGCGGCTCGGCCCAAACCCCGCCCCAAAAACTGGCTGCTGATCAAGTTTCGCGAGTGGCATATCTGGCTCGGCGTGGCGCTGTCGCTCTTCATCGTCATCGTCTGTGTCACCGGGATTTACCTCAACCACGAGTGGTTGAAGCTATTTAAGGCTGAGCCGCACAGCAAACCCGTGACCGTTGCTTCCCACAAACCAGAGCCTGCAGAGGCCGGGTTGCTTACGACCTCAACCGATTTCATGACGCAGCCGATCAGCTTCGCGCAGGCGCTGGCGCGGGCGCGGGAACTTTGGGGTGATGTTCCTATTAAGCACGTCCACTTGAATGATGAACGTGGCACGCTCATTTACAAAATCAAAGCCCAGGGCGAGGACCGTGAAGTCTTTATAAACGCTGTCACCGGCGCGCTGACGGAGAAAAACGGCTACAAGCAGAATATCCAAGACCACCCACAGGCTGACCTAAAACGCGGCGTCAACTGGAACAAGGTGATGAAGGATCTGCACACGGGCAAGCTCGGTGGCGAGACAGGCAAGTTACTCATCGACTTCACGAGTCTCATTATTGTCGGTCTGACCGTAACCGGAATCTACCTCTGGCTGGTTCCCAAATGGCGCAAACGGCGAGCCGCCAGAAGCGGACCCAGCCAACCGCGCAGCTCGGGTTACCTGGGCGCGCGATCTGCCCGCAAGTCAGAAACCGCCCAGACGGTGGGTTCAGCTTAATGTCGTTGAATCATTCTTCGCGGTCACTTTGTTGCGAGACACGTTTGAATGAAATAACGCAAAGTGAATCCAGAACAACACTGTACCCAGCTTTTGTTTTGAGGAGAACGGAGACGGAGAGACAAAAAAGATGGCAGATCAATGTGTGTCAGACGGGGAGGATCCACGTGCATTACGAGACCGGCTGGCGCGACGTTTTGAACGACGGTTTTCTAGGCACGGCAGGGGATCTCCGAGCCGTAGCCGGTCCGCCAAGTGAGAACACTGGGTCTCACGGAGGGCAAGCGCTCGATGGAAGCAAGGTAACGTCCGGGTGGAACCATGTTGAGAAACTAGAAAGCCATGACTCCTTGCGGGCCTTCGTTGAGATCGAGCGCCTTATCGGCAAGATCTATTTTCGTTTTTCCCACCTCTTTCTTCATCATTCAACGCTTAGGGATTTCTGGTGGGAGATGGGAATGGCAAAAGAACGGCAAGCAGCCATTCTGACGGCCATAAAGGTGGCGAGCCAGAACTGCGCTGGGAACTCGGAAACTGGGATTGGTTGCGACGGCACTGAAAAGCTAAAAGGGCAGTTGAAGGCTTACCTCAGCAAAGGCACTCCGGCGATAACAACCGAAGAGGCGTTCACGAAGGCGTTGGAGATTGAAGATTCCGAGAAAGGAATGCTCTCCAAGTTCGTCGAAAGCCCAAGTCGAATAAGCACTAGGAGAAAGGTCAAAATGGAAAATCCAGTGAAGGAGATCATGCGGCTGGCCAGAGAAGAAAGAGCCGATTTGATTGTGCTTGCTCTCAAAGGCAGATCTCTGGAGTGCGGACGGTAAATTGGATACCGTGAGCCGATCACGGTTCCAGCACGAACCGGCTGTTGTGAGTATCTTCCCGCTAGGGACGCCCACGATGGTAGCGTCGTATCTGAAGGAAGCTTGTTTGGCAACAACCTCGTCATCGCTACCAGGAGGTGCCTCCCTCAGCCGCCTATTGCCATCAGAATAGGCTTCTCAATCCTTGGAGAATCGGTTTCGTGTTTTTTTCAGCTTTGGGAAAACACCGGCAACAGTCGTTTGGCCTGAGGGCACCAGGCTGGTAATTAGACGGGCCAAATAGAAAAAGTTCGTACAATCTAACTTAGGCCCATTTTTTGCGTCCAACTACCCTAGGGATGTCGATACTCTAGTTGGCCAATTTTGGGACGCGCGATGCTGTCTAAAATGCTTGAGGCTATGGTTGTAACCTTGCGAGAGGGGGTCGAGGCTGCCCTGATTGTCGCAATCGTTCTTTCATACCTCAGAAAGACCGGAAGGGATCACTTAAACCGCTATGTTTACCATGGCCTGTGGGTAGCCGTTCTTGTAAGCATCATCGGCGCCATGTTTGTCCAGAAGTTCGGATTCGATCCGGAAAATGAAGTCCTTGAAGGATCGCTCATGTTAGTTGCGGCGGGCCTCGTTGGCTCACTTCTTCTGTGGATGTGGAAAACAAGCAGGACCCTAAAGCAGCGGATGGAGGCGCAGCTTGGCACTGTTACCTCTGGAAGGACCCGCTGGGGTCTTTTTCTGTTCACGTTTTTCATGATTCTTCGCGAAGGAATCGAGACGGTGCTTTTTCTTTTTGCCCTTTCGACCACGATTGGAGCCAATCCCCTTTACAATATTGTTGGCGGAGGATTGGGTCTTCTTCTTGCGTTGGTTTTCGGTTTTCTCCTGGTTAAGGGTACTGTGAAGATCAATCTCAAAAGTTTTTTTGCGACGACAGGCTTTATTCTAACTCTTTTGGTGTTTAAGCTTATCGCCAATGGCCTCCACGAGTTCTTCGAGGTTGGCCTTCTGAGTTCCACAGAGACCGTCCTTTCCGTTGTGGGTTTTCTCACGAAGGAAAGTACGTCAATTGCGATCCTCATAGCCCTGATCGCTGTTCCTGCACTGACTATGCTGCAAGAGGCCTGGGGGAGGCGGATAGAGGTTGACCCCTCTTTGCCCTCACCAGAAAAGCGCAAGCTCCTAGCAGAAGCGTGGCGCGCGCGCAGATGGACGACCGCGGCCGCAGGCATAGCCGTAGGGATTAGCCATCTCCTTGGAGCATCGCTGATGGTGTCAGCGGGCCGTGGGTTTGATCCGGCTCCGATTCCCCTGCCCTTTCAAAACACCATTCGTATACCTTTAAGGGATCTCAACGCGCCGGGAATTGCGAAATACACGGTCGGTGTGGATGGAGTCGACGTTCGCTTCTTCATTGTGCGAAACCAAGCAGGAAAGGTGGCGGTTGCCTTGGATGCCTGCAACATCTGCCCGTTGAAGGGGTACTTTCTTGACGGCGAGCAAGTCATCTGCGGGAACTGCGACGCTCCCATTGCCTTCGATACGATTGGAACTTCCGGCGGATGTAACCCCATTCCCATGAAAGCGGTTGTTGTGAAGGACGAGGTAGTCGTTTCCGCCCAGGCGCTGGTTGAAGGGAGAGCGCGTTTCGCCCGACGGAGGTAAGGGGCATGCTGGGGTGTTTGCTTGCAAAGTCGTTGTGGCGTGGGAAAGCGAGGACGGTTCTCGTCGTTCTCTCGGTCGCGACGGCTTCAACCCTCGTGTCGGCATTCCTTAACATTGCCTTCACTGTCTCAGAAGAGATGGCCAAGGAGCTGAGATCTTTTGGCGCTAACATCCTTCTTGTGCCGAAGAGCGAACCCTTAGAGATTGCCATTGGCGGTTTGCGGTTTGTCTCCCCGGAGGAGTCGGCTTACCTGGAAGAGGGCGAGCTGCCGCGGCTAAGAACCATCTTCTGGAGGCATAACATTGTTGCCTTCGCGCCTTTTTTGTCACAAATGGTCGAGGTCGAAGGAGAGCAGGCTCTTTTGGTTGGTACATGGTTTGATAGGGAGATCCCTATTCCCGAAGGGAAACGATTTTTTGCCTTTGCGAATGGCTCTCGAAGAGAGGTGGCGCCCGACAAGGGAACGTTTCACACAGGCCTCAAAAACCTCTCTCGCTGGTGGCAGGTTGAAGGCCAGTGGCCTCGGGAGGACGAAGACGGCGTTCTCATCGGAAACGAATTAGCGAGGAGACTCAAGGTTGGAATTAATGATCGCATCCGCGTCGCGGTTGAGGGGAAATCGGTTTTCCTCTCTGTTCGCGGAATAGCGCGAACGGGGGGAGATGAGGAAAAGCAGATTTTTGTTCATCTGAAGCTTGCTCAGGAACTATTTAAACTCCCTGGAAAGATGGAAAGGGTCCAGGTGAGTGCGTTGGTGACGCCGGACAACGCGCTCGCTGCGAGGGCCAGCAGGATCGGCCCCGCTAACCTTCCACCGGAGGAGTATGAGACTTGGTATTGCACGCCCTATCTTGGCTCCGTGATCTATCAGATCGAGGAAGCGATTCCCAACACGAAAGGAAAAGCGATTCGTCAAGTCAGCGAGGCTGAAGGGGCCTTTCTTGGAAAGATGAGGCTCACATTCATTCTGGTTGTTGCAGTGGCTGTTCTGGTAGCGTTGCTCGCCGTCATGGCGACCATGGTGACAGCTCTTTTCGAAAGGCGGCAAGAGATCGGCTTGATGAAGGCCTTGGGAGCCGACGCAAAGCAGCTAGGGCTTCTCTTCCTCCTTGAGGCCGGGCTGACAGGTATGGGTGGCGGTATCGTAGGCTACTTCGGTGGGCTGGCTCTCGCGCAGCTTCTCTCCGTCCGAACTTTTTCCTTGGGCGGACTTGGGTTCTCTCTTTCTCTTCAGGCAGCGATCCTTCCGATCACATTGTTGGCTGCCGTTTCTGTCGCTCTGCTCGGCTCTTTTTTCCCTGCAAAGGAGGCGATGCGGCTTGAACCAGTGAAGACTCTAAGGGGAAATTGAGATGAGCGAGATGACGCGAAGGATTTTTTTTGGTTCGTTACGTCGCCGCAGGGGTCGGGTTGTGGTTGCGATATGCGCCATCGCTCTCGGCGCGTCGTTGGTGGTTGCGGCGCTCAATCTCCGCTATGGTATCAAGGAAAGGCTTGCCCGGGAGCTTAGAAGCTACGGCGCGAACCTTGTCTTGGTCCCTAGAACCGAACCGTTTCTAAAGGAAAGAGACCTAGTTATTCTGGAAGACAAAAGGCTTAAGGACCGAATTATAGGATATGCGCCGTTTATCCATAAGGTCGCGAAGGTGGACGGAAAAGATGTTGTTCTTGTGGGGGCTCGCTTTTCTCAACTCAGCAAGATTAGCCAGTGGTGGCAGATCGAGGGGAGGTGGCCCGAGAAAGAGAATGAGGCTTTAATAGGCAGTAATGCGGCCTCCAAGCTAGGGCTTCGTTTGGGTGACCGCTTCTCGGCAGTTCACAAAATATCTCAGCTTAGCTTATCGGTGACCGGTCTCTTGCGTACAGGGGGAGCTGAGGAGCATCAGGTATTGGTTCGCCTGGAGACCCTACAACGCTTGACTCTTCTTGACGGCTTTTTGACCTCTATCTTGGTCAGCAGCCCCGCAGGCAAAGAGCTTGAAGAAACTGTCGCTATTTTGCAAAGAGCCTGGCCGCGGGCGGAGGCAAGAACTTTGCTTCAGGTGGCTCGCGCCGAAGAGGCCCTTCTTGCGCGCCTCGAAATATTTCTCACTTTGGTAAGCCTCCTTATTCTAACTGCCGCGGGACTGAGCGTCTACGCGACGATGTCCACGGCGGCCCTCGAGCGGAAGGTTGAAATGGCCCTCATGCGTGCCCTTGGCGGTGAAGAAAGACGCGTGGCCTGGATCTTTGCCTCCGAAGCTCTAGGAATGGGGCTGATCGGCGGAATATTGGGATGCGCCGCAGGTCTTCTTCTGTCTGAGATCATAGGCCTTAGCGTATTCGGCTCCTTTATTTTTCCCAGCCTCCTTAGCCTTCCCATAGGGCTTGCGCTCGGTGTTGGAATTTCCTTGTTTTGCAGCCTCTGGGCAGTACGGCGGATTTTAGCCTTGCAACCGGCTGTGGTTCTGCGAGGGGAGTGAATATAGATGGAGCCGTTAATCTTACTTGAAGAACTCACTAAAAATTACGACGGTAAGGTTCTTGCACTGGATCGAGTGAGCCTTCAGGTCTACCCTGGCGAATGGGTTGCCGTGATGGGAGCCTCAGGTTCTGGGAAGAGCACACTCCTCAATATGATCGCTGCCCTTGATCGCCCCACGTCTGGATCAGTCTGGGTTAATGGAGAAGATGTGCTTTCTCTTTCCGAGGAAGAGAGGGCGCGGTTTCGCCGGGAAAAGGTAGGGCTTATCTTCCAACATTTTTACCTGATACCTTATTTAACTGCCTTGGAGAATGTGATGCTGGCCCAGTATTTTCACAGTATGGCCGATCGGGAAGAGGCCGCTCAGGCCGTACATGAAGTCGGGCTTGAACAAAGGATGAGCCATTATCCCTCCGAACTCTCTGGCGGCGAGCAGCAGCGGGTCTGCATCGCGCGCGCCCTGATCAATCAACCGAAGATCCTTTTGGCGGACGAGCCAACCGGAAACCTCGATGCTGAAAACGAGGAGATCGTTATAGCAATCTTCCGCCGGCTTCATAGAGCCGGTCTAACTCTTCTCTTCGTCACCCATGACCCTCAAATTGGCACGCAGGCCGACAGAATTGTTGAGTTAGAACACGGCCGCATCCTTCCGACCTTTCCCGCCAAGGCTCTAAGATCGATTTAAAGAATGGAAATGCCGGTAACGCTCCTTGTCGACGGCCGGGAGCCTCAGCTCTTCTTGTAGATTTGCTCAGCGAGGTAGTTTTGATAGCCCACTTCCTCTATTTTGTGCAATTGAGCCTCAAGCCAGTCTACATGGTGTTCTTCGTCCACAACGATGTGCTCCAAGAGTTCTCGGGAGGCCACGTCCCCAACCTCCAAACAAGTCTTGACCCCCGGCTTAAGAACATCCAGTGCCGCCTGCTCGAGAGCAAGATCATTTTCCAGTTGTTGTTTGACGGTGGAGCCAACCATAATCTTGTCATAACCCGAGACGTTTGGCACTCCTTCGAGGAACAGGATACGCTCGATCAACTGGTCGGCATGCTTCATCTCGCCCCGCGACTCCTCCCATATCATGTGAGACAGCACCTCATAGCCCCAGTTCTTGCACATCTTGGCGTGCACAAAGTATTGATTGATTCCGGTCAGTTCTTTCCTCAGCACGTCGGTCAATACCTTAAGCACTTTCGGCTCTCCCTTCATGATCCACCTCCGTTAAATCGAGTCGAGCTCTAACAAACCCTTTGTATCACAGTCCTCAGTGATTCAGAAACACCACTAAATCACGCCTTGCCGTTGCTGCGCGCCGACGAAGTTGCCACCGCCACGATGCTCAGCGCGGCGGCGGCAAGAAAAGTCACATTGAGCGCGGCCACGAACCCCAGGGGATTTTCCGTCGTGAGACTGGCGGTTTTCACTCCCGTATAGTGTTCGAAGGCAAGGGACATGCACAATCCGCCCAGCGCCACGCCCAAGACGTTTCCCAGGCCGAAAGTCAGGTGATTGACGGCGGAAGCAAAGCCGCGATGCTCCTTCGCCATCATGCTGATCATCGCCGTGGAGTTGGCCGGGTTGAAGATGCCGTTGGTAGTCGCGCTAAGGATAATCAGCAAAACCGGGAGAAGCCAGTGGGAATTGACCCGCAAAAGCCCGCCAACGCCGAGGGACAGAATCATGAGCGCCACGCCCAGGGTCGCCGGAGTACGCGGGCCGAGCCGGTCCGACATGGTACCGCTCACCGGCGCAAGTGCGACCGTGAGAATCGAAGGCGCCATGAAAAGCAGGCCAACATTGGTCGGCGTCAGACGAAGAACGTCTTGGAGATAAAAGGGTAAGAGAAAACCTATGAGAGTGTAGCATAAAGACATGATCAGGAGACTCAAGACGCTGAAGCTGAACCGGCGGATTTTGAACAGCGCGAGGTCAACGAAGGGGCTGCGCGTCCGCGACTCATGGGCGAGAAAGCCCGCCAAACAAACCAACAGCAGCACGGCGAGAAAGATCTTCGTTGCGCCGCCAGCGATCTGCTGCGTGCGCCGGTCAAGAATGAAGACCAGGATGCTCGTGGTCGCGAACAAGAGCGCCGCGCCGAGATAATCGATTGAGCCGGCGTGGTGTTGCGCCGAGGCTCCTCGCCGTTTCAGATTCGCCAGCGCCAGCAGCATGCCGCCGAAACCGATCGGCGCGAGCAGGAAAAAACTCCAGCGCCAGCTAAAGTAATCGATCATCAAGCCGCCAATGCTCGGCCCCAGGATGAAACCGGTGTGATGCGCCGTCGTCATGTAGCCCTGCGCCCTCCCGGCCAGGTCTTCGGTCACCGACTCCGCGGCCAGCGCGCGGCTCGAAGACTGAAGCATCGCGCCGCCCACGCCCTGAACGAAGCGGGCCAGAATCAGTTGCAGCACGTTCTGCGAAAAACCACATAGAAGCGAACTCACGGAAAAGACGAGAAAACCGAGAGCGAACATTTTTTCCCGACCCCAGAGGTCCGAGATGCGCCCGAAGATCACCGCCAAGCCGATGTTGGACAGTTGGTAGGAAAGCAGCGCCCACGAGACGCCGAGCAGATCGGTGCCGAGACTCTGCGCCACCGTCGGCATCGAGATGCTGACGATCCGGGTCGCGGTGCCGGAGAAAAAAGTTCCGAGGAGGGCGGTCGCGAGAAGCAGGTAATTGACGCGGGAGTCCACCGTGATGCTTTTCGTCGTCGTGAGTCTTCTGAGTTAATAGCGCCGAACGGGTCACGGGGCAAACGACGACGAGATCAACGCTTGGTAGATACTTACCTAGGAAATGTTGAACAGAACGACTCCAGGAATATTTATCTCGCCAAGCATGCCCTGAGCCGAGTCGAAGGGACGCCAAGGCGCAAAGTGACACTCGGTGTCATTTCGACCGAAGGGAGAAATCTTTTTCAGATCCCTCGCTTTCGCTCGGGATGACGGGCCTCGCTCCGTCACCTTAGCGTCTTTGCTGGCCTCGCGCGGGAACCAGCCGCCAAGCCGGTGGTACGCCTTCAAGTAGCCGATCTGCCCCGCGTTGCTCATCGCGTTCTCCAGGACGCTCACGAGACGTATGGCTACGGTCGGGAGGGGTTGATACTGCGGCTCGTCGAGCTGCCGCGCAAGATCCTCGGCGGTTAACGTCTCGAGATAGCGTTTCATTCGCTCGTAGGCCGCATCGTGGTACGCCAGAAGCAGCTCGGCTGAGGCGCGAAAGGCGCGCACTTGCTCGCGCGTGTGGCTTACCGATCGGCCGAAGTCCGCGGGCTCCGGCGGCATGCCGAATCGAGCGGCCCAACCATCCGCGATCCAGAGCTGCTCCAGCCCAGCAAGCCGCGACACGTTGCTGTCCATGACACGGGTAACCCGCCAGGCAAGCCAGCCAATGGGCGGATGCGGCTCCCGGATTAGTTCCTCCTCCGTGAGGTCAGCCACTGTGCGATGCAGCGATTCGTAGACGCGCGTAAACGCGTCGAGCAATACTCCAGTCTCTGCCATTGCAAACCCCCTTTTCTGCCGCTCAGCATGAACGCGGTCGCGAGCAGAAGATAATTGACGCGGGAATCCACCCCGGTGATTTTTTCAGAGAATTTCTTTGAATGAATAACGCCGAAGGTCCGGCAGAGCAAATGGAAGATGAGTTAGCCCCAAAAGGCTTGTGTGATTGCAGGACCTGATCGTGGTGCGATACTTTCGCTATTTGCCGTCGTCTATGCTCACGACGATGATGGCGTTGGCGATCAGCCAACCGTCGTCGCCCTTCTCATTGAGCACCTGCAATCCGCCGTGGACCACGTTGATATGGCCGGTGCCGTGTGGCAACGTTTCCAGCACTGCCTGGCGATCAACTGCCTCGGGCTTGGGCACGCCGATGGTTACATCGACCCGCATATCGTCGGCGGTCTTGCCCACCAGCCGCGGAAATCCCAAGCTGCTGTGATGAATCGCATCGAACACCGCCCGCTTTGCGGCATTCGTATAATCCAATCCGTGAACATCCACTCCCATACCCATTTCCGTAACGCACCGTACCAAAGCCATACCTGGTCACCTCCCATGCAAACGAAATCAGTTTCAAACGTTCCAAAGGTTCCAATCGTTCCAGACGTTCCACCGCGCTGCTTCGTTCCAGTCGTTCAACTGAATAAGAAGGCTGTTCCAATAGTTCCAATTGTTTCGAGGCCGAGCAGCTTTCCCGTATTGCCAACCGGAGGATTTTGGGCTGAAGCCGGCAGAAAGCTTGACGGAGC
>JACPFE010000291.1 GCA_016183145.1 Deltaproteobacteria bacterium
AGACGATCGCTTTGTGAAGGAGCTGGCGGCGGCGGGGGTGTTGAAGTGACAGCTCAATAGGCGAAGCAGCACCGAGAACACATTCACAGAAAAATCCAAGACGGAGACCTGATTTCGTAGCGAGACGCTGTCACCCTGAGCGACAGCGAAGGGTCTCGTCCTATTCCAAGTCGTAGGCTACGCCGAGCTGCTCGGCTACTTGCCGCAAGCCTTTGAGCACCGAGTCGTGAAGCGGGATGCCGTGCTCGGCTCTTTCCTGCGCCGTTTCGAATTCGATCTCTCCCGCCACGTAAACTCGCTCCTGTCCGACAACCGTCGGCGTCGATCTCAACTCGGTGATCAGCCGGTCCATGTCGCGTTTGAATTCGGCGACCGGGCGAAAGGCATCGACGCGAATGGCGCCGAAGAAATGGCCGCGCGGGTCTTGATTGGCGTTGAGCGCGGTGATCGTGCCCGTGAGCACGCCGCAGAGAATCTCGACGAGAATCGCCAGGCCGTAGCCCTTATGACTGCCGCTTTCCCGTGTGCCGCAAAGCGGCAACAAGCGGCGCGCTTTCTGCGCCATCCTGGGGTCCGTGGTTTGCGCGGCATTTTCATCCAGCGCCCAACCGCCGGGGATCGACTTCCCAAGGCGAGCCGCCAGTTCCAGCTTTCCGGCGGCGGCGGTCGTCGTCGCCATGTCGAGAACGAACGGCAGCTCTTTGTCCGCCGGCACCGCGAAGCACATCGGGTTAGTGCCGAAGCGCGCTTCGCGACCGAAGGTCGGGACCACCTGGCGGCTCGCGTTGGTCATGGCGATGCCGATCATGTCGTGCGGCAAGGCCAGCATCCCGTAGTAAGCCGACATGCCGTAATGGCGGCTGTTGCGCACGCCGACCATGGCGACGCCGGCGCTCTTCGCCTTCTCGATCGCCATCTCCATCGCCCGATGGCCAATAACCATCCCCATGCCGCGGTCGCCGTCGATGAGCGCCGTGGTTGCGCTCTCGGAAATCACGCGCAGCTTGGGACGAGCGGTGAGCGAGCCTTCGGTCAGCCACTTGACGTACCAGGCGTGAGGGCTGAAGCGAATGACGCCGTGGGTATCCACGCCGCGCAGATCCGCCTGCACCAAGACGTTCGCCGCGATCTCCGCGTCCTCCTTCGGCACGCCGAGCTTCTCGAAAGACGAAGCGACGAAGCGCTTGAGTTTGCGGTGATCGACCCGGGTCATTTCTTCTGCGGAGTTTTCCATTGGCACCTCACGCTCGGTTCATGTCTGGCCTTTTCCTTATCGCTTCAATGCGCCGCCGGTGTCAAGCGTGAAGGGCGCGACGCGACGCCGGCAATCAATTCCGCTTGACGCTCTGCCGCGCTTTGCCTATGTTACGAGAGAGCGACGGAGGATTTTGACCCATGACACCAAAACGAATCGCGACGGTCCTGATTTTTTGCTGTTTCATACTCGCCGTCATCATCTCGTCTGCGCCGTCCAACGCCCACGCCGCCGAGTTGCCGCTGGTGCGCATCGCTCACGGCGCGTTCAGTGAGAAAATCGCCGTCATGTGGATCGGCGCCGAGCAAGGCCTCTTCCGCAAGCATGGCGTGAACGTCGAAGTCATCGCGATCCGCAGCGGGCCACAGACCATGGCGGCGCTGGCTTCGGGCGACATCCAAATCGCTTATACGATTCCCGGCTCGGTGGTCAGCGCGGCGGCGAGCGGCATGGACGTGGCGTTCTTCGGCGGCATCATCAACATGGCCGAAGGCGACTTCATGGGCGGGAGAAATCTTCGTGGCCCCGAAGATCTCAAAGGCAAACGGCTCGGCGTCCAGAGCATCGGCGGCGGCACCTGGTCGAACGCCATGCTCGCCATCGAATATCTGGGGCTCGACCCCAACCGGGACAAAATCACGGTCCTCGTCATCGGCGACACGCCGATTCTCGCGCAGGCTCTCGGAGGCGGAAGCATCGAAGCGGCTTACCTGACCTACGGCTACAGCAAGCCGCTCAAGGATAAGGGATTTCCGTTGCTATTGGACATGGCCAAGGCGCCGATTCCTTACCAGGGCCTCGCGCCGGCCACGCGCCGCTCCTACATCCGGCAGAATCCGCAGATCATCGACGGACTGATGCGCGGGTTTGTCGAAACGATCGCCTTTATTCACAAGGCCGGGAACAAGGAGGTCGTGATCCGGTCGCTGATGAAAAACCAGCGGCTGCAAAATCCTCAGGACGCCGAGGCCGGCTATCAGTCGCTGCAGTGGATGTATTCTCTGGACATCAAGCCGAACGTGCCCGGCATCGCCAACATGGCGCGCCTGCTCGCGCTCGGCAATCCCAAGGTGAAGAGCGTCAAGATGGAGGACGTCGTCGACCAAGCGCCGTCACAGCGCTTGGAGCAGAGCACGTTTTATCGCGAGCTGGTCGCGCAGGGCAAAAAACCTTAGGCCGTCCGCGTTGCAAGCAAGACCGTCAAAGCGATAGCGAAAACAACTCGACGCATAATCAATTGAGGAAAAGATTCCACGCCAGCAAAAACACGAAGCACGAGAGCACAACCAAAATGATGAAACCCACCGGGGGCCGGTAACGATTCGGGTCATAGAGCACTTTGTCGCCACCTATGTCCCGGTCTCCTCTATCGCCCGACTGAGACAGAAAACGAGAGGCGAAATCGACAGGGTTTGCGCATGCTTGGGCTAAGCGATGCGCTAAGTTTAACGTGATCAGTTCGGCAGCAGTAAAAAGCCGGTCTAGCGAAACGACGGTTAGACGGAAAAGAACCGGGGCCG
>JACPFE010000281.1 GCA_016183145.1 Deltaproteobacteria bacterium
CAATCTTTCCTGAACCACACTCAGCAAACAGTCCAGATTTCATCGGTCCTTCTTCATCGACACGCGGCCATCCTCTTTGATGGTCCAAAACGGGTTGTGGGCGATCTCCCAGGTATGTCCGTCGGGGTCGGAAAAATATCCGGAGTATCCGCCCCAGAAAGCTTTTTGCGGTTTCTTTAGGATGGTTGCACCATGGTTTTTCAATCGAGCAAAAATTGCGTCGACTTCCGCTTCGCTTCGGACATTATGAGCGAGGGAGTAACCTCGGTAGGCTGGGACACGATCGGCCGTCAACCCCATGTCCTTCGCCAACTCGTCGTGCGGCCAGAGGGCGAATACGACTCCGCTCAGATCGAAAAAGACCACCCCCGGCGGGCTCGACTCCGCTTTCCACCCGAGGACACCCTCGTAGAAAGCCACGGCACGCGGCAGATCGGCGACCCCGAGCGTGACTAGACTGATTCGTTGCTCCATCGATCCCTCTATCAGTCGCCGCAGGACGGCTTGCCAACCGAGTTCCGAGTTAATTCCCGGATAGAACCTCTACTTGAGGTCGAACCTCTTTACGCCTTTTATCCGGTCAAAGACTTTATCGGCAGTAACGATGCCTTCGAGGTCGTGGGTCTGAACGACCGCCGCGTGGATCGCGTCGCGAGCGCCGAGGAAAGAATACGCACGCATCAGATCGCGCGCCGTCTCGATCTCTTCCCTGGCTATCGGAATCGGGTTTGGAAAAAGCACCAGGAGATCGTCAATGGTGTCAAATCCTTTGGCTCGCTCCCTGCGCACGTCGTAGACGTGAAGAATTTCTTGCAACAACTCCGCGTCAACATTGGCGTGCAAGGCGCCCTCGGCAATCCGGTCGAGTACCCTGCGCGCTTGGTCTTGTAGAGGGTGAGCCTTCCCGGCTGCATAAATGACGACGTTCGTGTCAATCAGTCTCAATCCCTCTCCTCATGCTGTCTTCCAGCTCTCTTTTGATCTTTTTCCACGATGGAAAGCTGATTGCGCGTTGCGGCGAGAGCAGCCGCCTTAGAGCTTCCTTCCGCTCTTTTGGGGTGGGAGTCAGGAATTTTTCTTTGACGGCTTCACGAATCAAGGCACCGACGGACTTCTTGGCTTTCTTCGCCTGCCGGCGCAGCGCCTCCATCTCCGCCGGGTCCAATAAAATTTCGACACGCTTGGAGAGCATGCTGTACCTCCGTATGTATCCGTAGAATAAAGGTTAGAGGAAATTATGTCAATTCAACTAAGCCTTGGTCTCATCAGACAACCGGCTTAGCCGGCTTCGATGCCCCGGAGAACAGGCCGTGCTTGGTAAGAAATTCGATCATGAGGTGATCGGAAAGCCACGGGGGTCCGATCTCAAATAGAAAAAATCGAGGATCGGAATTCATGGTGACGGAAAGGCCGCCGCCGCATGGCGTTACGCGCCGCGGGTTGTAACATTAGCTCAACTAAAAACGATGTTCTTCTCTGCTACGGCATCTCTTCGAGCAAGCGGCCGAAGCCCTTGACCGGCGCGCGGATGTTGAGGTGCTTCTGCGCCGCCCAGACATCGGCGGGGACGTTGCTCAGCACGGTGGTTCCGAGATCGCGCTCCAGCGGCTCGATGGCGGGAAGACAATCCCACCCGGCGCCCAAAAGATAGAGACAATCGCCGCCGCCCGCCTGGATGAAAATCTTTTTCGCCTTCGCGTAAATCTCTTCCGCCGGAGTTTTTCCCAAGTCGGAAAACGGCGTGTCCATGCAGCCCTTCATCGCCGCCACTTCAAAGCCGCCCTGTTCGAAGAACTTGGCGAACTGCGGATTCAAATCGTCTTTGAAATAAGTCACGCCGACGATGCGGCGGACCTTGAGCGCCTTGAGCGCGTCGACCTGAGCCCGCGTGGCGGTGAGCACGGCGACGCCGTATTTTTTTTGCAGCGCGTCGATCAGCGCGGCGTCGAACTTAAATCCCTTGAGCATCACCGGTGGCACGCCCTGGATCAGGACCAAATCGACTTTCAACTTGGCCAGCTCGGCCACCCGCTCCTCGGCGATCGCCAGCGCCTCCTGGAACTCTCGCTCGGTGCCGGCGCTGACGCCGACGTAGCGCGGCACAACGCAAACACTATCCGGCATCAACCGGATGAACCGGTCCAAAGACCCCGGGCGAAAAGTGGGTTTAACCAAACCGACGACACCTTTCCATCCATACATCGTCTATTCCTCCTTTTTCGTCGAATCGCTTACATTTTTGCCTTCAAAATGTTAAACGGAATGACCCCTAAAAAATTTATCCCGCCAAGGCTCCGCCAAAGGACGGATCAGCCTCAGTTTGTTTGGCTGAGCCAAGGCGCAAAGCGACAGGCCCAAGGCCTGTCATCCCGAGCAAATGCGAGGGATCTGAGAAGAAGATTTCTCGCCTTGCTCGAAACAAGGATTTCTCCCGGAGATTACCCTGAGCCCGCCGAAGGGGTCGAAATGACAATTCGTTCTTCCTTTGCGTCTTTGCGTCCCTTCGACGAAGCTCAGGGCATGCTTTGCGAGAGATATTCCGAGAC
>JACPFE010000282.1 GCA_016183145.1 Deltaproteobacteria bacterium
CGGACTGGAGATGGAGCGCGGCGATTACAAGCTCATAGCAGAGGGCACGACCGAGTATCGTTTAAATTCGATGATCCAGGGAGAGACTTTCGCCGGCGTTCTCAATGCGCCCTGGGACGGCAAGGCAGCCGCCGCCGGCATGGTGCGTTTTGCGGATCACCGGGAAGTGTTGCCGGACTATCCCGGCGGAGTCTTTGCGGCTTCCCGTCGATGGGCGGCCGAGAACCGGGCCCTTTTAGTGAGATATCTGCGGGCTTGGAATGACACGCTCGGTTGGGCCCATGAAGAAAAAAACCGCGGCGAGGCGCTCAGGCTGATTACCACCGAAGAAAAACTTGACGAAAAAGGCGCTGCGCGTAAGCTCGCCCAGTTACCGGCAACCGGCAATTTGAACCTATCCGGGCTCCAGAGCGTGCTTGGCCTACGCGTCCAATTCAATCTCACTCCGCCGATGGGGACGAAGCTTAGCTCATACTACGATGAGGCCTTTTACCAGGCCGCCACCTCATAATAGAAGATCGTGTCACGCCGGACTTGCTTCGAGTTCATGGAAAGAGTAACGGTTGCATTAACCCTGGGGATGGCTGAGGAAGCGCCCCTGGCAGTTTAAGAAATAAAAGGAGGTCAAGCATGAAAAAACTGAGAGGCACCGCCATGCCATTATTGGCTCTCGCCGTGGCCATCGTCTGGGTTGGGTCGGCACAAGCGGGTCCGCTGGAAGATCTGGTCGCGGGCGCAAAAAAGGAGGGCGCAATCGAGTTTTACGGTCCGTCAACCCTCGGTCCCGACGGGGCTCAGGCATTGGGTCAGGCGTTTAACAAGAAGTACGGACTCAATATCACGCTGCACTTCAGCCCATCGGGAAACATGACTCGGGATACCGCAAAAGTCATTGGACTCTCCGCGTCGGGCGTGGCCCCGGAGTGGGACATCATGGTCGTCACCGACGCCCATCACGGTTCGCTTTGGCTGCGTAAGCTGCACAAGAGTTTCGACTACACGCAGCTCGGCGTGGGCAAAGAACGCATCGAGTACGATAACGGCGCCGTCTCGGTGGCCAACCAGTTTGCCCTGCCCGCCTACAACAAGAAGATGTTGCCGGCCAAAGATGTTCCGACGAAGTGGGAAGACCTTCTAGATCCCAAATGGAAGGGGAAATTGGGCGTGATTAACTCAACGCACCACTTTGCGCGTCTGGCGGCGGGGCCCTGGGGCGAGGAAAAAGCCACGGCGTTCGTGAAAAAACTCGCCGAGCTAAAACCGATTCTCAGCCGGGCGGGAGAGATGGCGCAGCGGCTCATCCTCGGTGAAGTGCTCATCTCCGCGACGCTACAGGATAGCCAGCTCCATGAGGCCGCACAGTCGGGGGCGCCATTGGCCTTTGCCGACGCCATTCAGCCGGTGGTCTCGCCGGAATACAACGTCGGCGTGTTGAAAGGAGCGCCGCATCCGAACGTCGCGACCCTGTTTACTGCGTTCATGGCTTCGGCCGAAGTCCAGCCGATATGGAAAAAGCATACCGGCCACACCTCGGCCCATGTGCCCGGAACCGACGCCTATAAGTTTGCTCAGGGCAAGCAAGTGGTTTACATGAAGCAAGACCAGGCGAAGTTGATCGACAAGTTAACGCGCGACTACGGCAAGATACTCGGCTTTGACCGGTAGTAAGCAGTCGTCCTGAAAAACCCGACGGAGACGCAGGTGAAAACGGAGACCCGCGGCAATGTATCTCTGATCAGTTGGGAAGGGTATGCCCAGTTGAAACAGCAAGGCACGACGTGGTTTGCCGCGGGTCTGTCGGGCTTTTTACTAATATTGATCGGGGTGCCGGTGGCGATGGTGATTCTCATGAGCCTTCGCACCGGCTTCCCCGGCGAAGACCTGCCCCTGACATTGGAGAATTTCATCGAAGTTTACTTCAATGCGGGCACCTATGAAATTCTCCTCAATACGCTTATCTTCGCCGTCGCCAGCATCAGTGTAAGTTTGCTTTTCACCGTCCCCTTGGTCTGGATTCTGATGCGGACGGACATACCGTTTAAGAAGACCATTTACGTTCTGCTGACCGTCGGGATTTTGATCCCCGTGTTTCTCCGCACCATCGCATGGATCTTGCTGCTCAGCCCGCGCATCGGCTTGATCAACCTATGGCTGCAAAAACTTTTCGAATTGAGCAGCCCGCCTTTCAATTTGTACAGTATCACCGGGATGGCCTTCGTGCAGGGAGTTTCTTTCGTGCCCGGAGCCTTTTTCATGCTCGCCGCCGCCTATCGTTCCATGGACCCGTCGTTGGAAGAAGCCGCCTACACTTCCGGCGTCGGCAAGCTCAAGACGTTTCTTAAAATTAATATTCCCATCACGCTTCCCGCCATCGCGGCCGTGATGGTTTATCTATTTATGACCGCTATCGCCGTTTTTGAAGTGCCGGCGATCATCGGCATGCCGGCGCGCATCCTGGTGCTGAGCTCTTTGATCTATAACTCCACCACGCCGTCGACGGGTTTGCCGAGCTACGGCATGGCCGGAGCCTATGGTGCGATCATGCTCGCTTTGGGACTCGCGCTCGCGTTCCTTTATGTTCGGTTGGTGAAACAGGGCAAGAAATACACCGTCATTACGGGGCGCGGCTATCGTCCCCGCGAGATCGCCTTGGGGCGCTGGAAATGGGCGGCCTTGGCATTCGTTTTCTTTTATCTCTCCATTGAGGTTTTCATCCCGTTTCTCGTGCTCCTATGGGCTTCGATGCTGCCCTATCTCCAGCTACCGTCGGCAGCCGCCTTATCGTCGATGACGCTGAAGCACTACGTCGAAGTCCCTCTTCACGTTGGGGCGCAGCCGTTCATCAATACGCTGATATTGATGTTCACCGTGCCCACGTTGACGATGATTCTCAGCGTGTTGGTATCCTGGGTGGTGATTCGAACCCAGGTTTCCTTCCGTGGTTTTCTCGACACTCTGGCGTTCATTCCCCATGCCGTGCCGGGGATTCTGATGGCGGTGGGCATGGCCTATCTCGCGTTGGCGTATCGGGATGTTTTTCCACTCTATGGCACGGTTTCCATCATTGTTTTAGCCCATACCATCAACTGGATCGCTTACGGCACCCGAACGACGAATAGCGTCATGATTCAGGTCCATCGCGAGTTGGAAGAGGCGGGCCGCGTATCCGGCGCCTCGTCGCCGCGTGTCCTGTGGAAAATCGTCTTGCCCCTCATTGCCGCCGGGGTCCTCAATAGCTGGGTCTGGATCGGCATGCTTTCGTATCGGGAAGTCACCATGGCGCTGACGCTTTACACGCGACACAACGTCGTGATTTCCACGGTCGTGTGGCAGTTCTGGGGCAGCGGTTGGGTACCGCAAGTATCGGCTTTGGGTGTGATCCTGATTCTCTTTGCAACCATCGTCGTCGGAACGGTGCGTGTGGTGCTCTCGCGCGTCGGCGAGATCGGCGCCTCCATCAGCCTCGAAGTTGGCGAAGGGGAATTCTGCGTTTTGCTGGGCCCGAGCGGCTGCGGCAAAACCACCACGTTGCGCTGCGTGGCGGGATTAGAACGGCCGGACGGCGGCGAGATTGAAATCGGCGGCCGCTTGGTGAATTCGCCAGGGCAGCGGGTGTTCGTGCCCACGGAGAAGCGAGAAATCGGCATGGTGTTTCAATCCTATGCCATCTGGCCGCATATGAACGTGTTTCAAAACGTTGCCTTCCCGCTGACTCAGGGACAGAAACGGTTTCCCAAGTCGCAGATAGCGGAGAAGGTGCGCTTGGCGCTCAAGCGCGTGCGGCTCGACGGCCTCGAAGATCGGCCGGCGACCGATTTGAGCGGCGGACAGCAGCAGCGGGTGGCGATGGCGCGAGCCATGGTCACCGATTCCAAGGTGTTGCTGATGGACGAGCCGCTCAGCAACCTCGACGCGCGCTTGCGTGAGGAGATGCGCGTGGAACTGAAGAAAATCACCAAGTCGATAGGGGTGACGACGCTCTACGTCACGCACGATCAAGCGGAGGCGCTGAGCCTGGGAGACAAAGTCTGCGTGATGAACCAGGGTGAAATTCTCCAGATTGCGCCGCCCCACGAAGTCTACGCCCGTCCGGTGAATCTTTTCGTCGCGCAGTTCGTCGGCGAAATGAATTTTGTCCAAGGCAAGGTCGCCGGGGCCGGGCGGGTGGAGCTGCCGTTCGGTTTGCTCTCTACGGTTCTGCCGAACGGTCTGCAAGCGGGCGCGCCCGTCACGCTCGCGATTCGACCGGAGCATGTGACGGTTTCCCCCGCATCGGCTCAAGCCGCTCCGGTGCGGGGCAAGATCACCAGCAAGAATTATCTCGGCGATGCCGCGCTACTCGAAGTCGAGGTCAACGGCGTGACTCTGCTCGCAAAGCTGGCGGGTGATTCGGAGCTGGTCATCGGCCAGGAAGCCGCCGTTGAATTACCCGCCCATCGCTGGCATGTGTTCCCTTAAGAGCAGTAGGCAGTGGGCAGTTCTCAGTTGCACCTACTTCACTAATCACTAACTCACTAATCACTGCTCCCCAACCTTGCAGTCCCGTTTTGTCTATGACATAGGAAACCCATCTCAATTTAGAAGGAAATCACATGGCTGAATTTGTCCGCAAACCCGTCGAAAATCTTTTGCTCGCGAAGTCTGTCGCTATCGTCGGCGCGTCGCCCAAAGGGCGTTGGCCGATGGGGATTTTGCGCAATCTCAAGAAGTCCTACAGCGGCAAAGTGTTTCTCATCAATCCCAATTACCAGGAGATCGAACAGCATCCTTGCTATCCCAACCTCGCCGCGCTGCCGGAGGTGCCCGAGGAGTTGTTGATCTTGATTCCGACTCGCGCCGTTCTCGGAACTTTGGAAGAAGCGGCCAAGCTCGGCAGCAAATCCGCGACGATCTACACCGCCGGCTTCGGCGAGGGCGACGATCCCAAAGGCAAGGAACGCGGCCAGGCGATGAAGGATCTGTGCCAGAAGTCCGGCTTCGTCATCTGCGGTCCCAATTGCATGGGTTCGTATTCGATGGGCAACGGGCTCTGGACTTTTCCGACCGTTACGCCTTTGTTGAAAAAAGGTCCTGTCGGTTTGGTTTTTCAGAGCGGCGGATCGCTCGGCAACTGGATCAAGGGCGCCTCGGAGCGCGGCATCGGTTTTACCCATGCGGTGTCGAGCGGTAATGAAGTGAGTCTCGACCTGGTTGATTACATGTCGTTTCTAATCGACGACCCCGACACCAAGGTCATCGCGCTGATGGTGGAAGGGGTGCGCCGCCCAAACGAGTTCATGGGCGTGGCCGAGCAGGCGCTCAACAAAAACAAGCCGATTCTCGTCGTTAAGCTCGGCCGCTCGCAGATGGGCAAACGCCAGGCGATTTCTCACACGGGAGCGCTGGCCGGCGCCGATGAAGTCTTCGACGCCGCCTGCAAACGGCTGGGATTGATTCGCTGCCCGACGTTGGAAGACCTGACCGAGACGACCCTGGCGTTCATGCCGGGGCGGTTTCCGCGCGGCAGTCGCGCGGCGATCGTTGTCAACTCCGGCGGCATGAAAGGTCTCATCTGCGATCATTGCGAGGAGCTGAACACCAACCTCGCGCAGATCGGCGACAAGACGAAAGAGGCCGTCCGTCCGCTGATTCCGGCCGAGCTCGTGGTG
>JACPFE010000283.1 GCA_016183145.1 Deltaproteobacteria bacterium
GCAGAATGACGATCAATGATGTTGCGTATTTCATCGCCAAGTTCGTTATCGATCCATCCTACGGTTCGACCGTTCGAGTCCCTCACGGCCCTGAGGAGGATCGAAGGGTAAACTCACCGTCCCGAGCAAGATCGAGGGACAGCCATCTGACATAAAAGCCTCTTACTCCAATCGGGAGCAGTAATCCAGCCCTACTCGCGTGACCGGCTCAAGTTGACCTAATGCTAGTCTATCGGATACTGCTTGCCCCAAAGATGGGGGTTACGGGGCCAGTCTGCTTTCTGAGTTAGCCGCTTGAGGCTCTGGAACACGAGCTCGCACCGGGTCGTCGGCGTAATTTTGGGTCGGGAAAAGGTGGCCTCCACATTTTGTTATTTGACCGAAGCCTAACGAGTGGTAAATTCCGCTCATGACCAATCGGACAAATGTCAAAGGTAAAGACGCGACCCCCGCTTCGACCCCTGCTCGCTCGATACGCTGTCTTTCCAGTTATCGCGCAGGGAGCGGGCCCGGTCCAGAAAGTTTTTTTAGCAGATCAATCACCTCGGCGTCACGCGGGGTCTCTCTGATTGCTTTCTCCAGCTCTTCTGGCATGAGCGGATCCGCTTCGTCGTCGACCAGCTTCTTGTATTCCTTGTGAAAATCAGGATCTTTCCAGGCCCTCCGTAGCGCCTCTTGGAGGATCTCTACGCGATCCTTCGGCGTGCCCGGCGGCACAACGTAAGGTGAGCCGATGAGTCGGAAGGCGCGCCACATCGACAGCAGCTTGGTCTCTTTTTCAGATTTCGCAAAGCTCTCGATCTCCGGTAAGTGGGCAAAGCGGGGATATTTAACCCCCTTAGGGGCCTCCAGGATGGCGTGGAAATCCATCAAGCCTTTTTCCACCCAATCCGGGTTCCGCCGCACAACCGAGGTCGGATTATTCGATCTAGCATCCAACTCCCCGCGCAATAGAGCTATATCAACTTCGGGAGCCGTGTAGCCGGCGATGAATTTCGGGTCCTTTAAACCCAAGAAGTAGGCAAAAAGCCGCCCAGCTACATAGGCGACATGTCCTACCGACTGGGCGCCGATCCTGATCCCGGGCGCCGCTCGGAGCTTCTCCAGATTGCCCAGACCAAGTTCCTTTCTTGTATAGATTATTTGATGGCTAACGCTTTCCGACGAGCCGAGATAGATAAACCTATCGATATTATACATGACGCCGGTCTCGCCAAAAATGCTAAGCGCCACTATGCCGCCACTCAAGGCCCCTAAAGTGAGCCCGTCTGGGCGTACGGCCCCGTACATATGATTTGCCGCTCTTCGACCGCCGCTACCGTCCATGAACTCGATGTGGATCGCCGGGTTTCCCGGGATGTGCTTGCGCAAAAAAGGCACCAGAGCTCTAACGCGAAAATCTCCCGTGCCTCCGGGAGTGGCGGCCACGACGACCTTTATGGTCTTTCCCTGATAAAAGGGAGTCTGGGAAAAAGCGAAGATCGGCAAAACGGCCAGGTGGGTTAACACCGCAATCAAAAATATCAGAACGGAATATTTTGTTCCCATGGCAGACCTCCCATCAGCGCGGCGGCAGAGGTCCCGCGCCCACAAGCTTTTTGAAGAGATCAATGACTTCAGGCTCGCGGGGAATCTCTCGAATCGCCTGCGCATGCGCTTCCGGCATGAGCGGTGTAGGATCATCGCCGGTCTTTTTGTATTCCCTGTGGAACTCAGGGTCCCTGTAGATTTTGCGAAATGCCTCTTGAAGGATCTCTACGCGCCCCCTGGGCGTGCCGGGAGGGAGGATGAAGGGCCCGGTGCCCACCCTAAAAGCGCGTTGCAAAACGACCAGCTTGCGCTCTTTGTCCGATCTGGCAAAGGTCTCAAGCTCTGGAAGACGGGCGAGGCGAGGATGCTTATCTCCCTTTGGAATCTCAAGGATGGCATGAAAGTCCACTAGCCCCTTCTCGATCCAGTCAGGGTTCCGCATCACGGTATCGGCACCCGTCGCTCGAGCGTCAATCTCGCCACGCATCAGTGCCGGGTCGAGCTCAGCGCCTCCGTAAGCAGCGATGAACTTAGGCTCTTTAAGACCGAGAAGATAGGTGAATAGGCGACCTTCATTATAGGTGGAAAAACCCACAGATTGAGCCCCGATTTTAATCCCGGTGGCGGCGCGGAGCTTTTCCAGGCTGCTCAAGCCAGCCTCCTTCCTACTAAGAAAGACGGCGTGATAGGTGCTAGTGGCAGAGCCCAGATAAATCAATTTGTCGAGATCGTATAAGACGCCTGATTCCCCAAGGACAGCAGCCGCAACCATGCCGACGCTCAGGTTTCCGATGGTTAGCCCATCGGGCCGAGCCGACCTATAGATATAATTCGTCGCCTTCCGGCTTCCTCCACCCGGCATATACTCGTGGATAATCGTGGGACTTCCGGGAATATATTTCGAGAGAAAGAGGGTAACAGCCCTTGCCCGCAGATCTCCTGAGCCGCCAGGATCTCGACCTTGGATGATGGTAATGGTCTTCCCTTCATAAAAGGGAGCTTGCGCCGAAGCGCTATCAGCAAGAATTGCTAGCGCGGAAACTACGGCGACCAAGAACGGCTCAACCGAGTATTTCTTTCTCATGGCAGACCTCCCATCAGCGCCGGGTCAAGTTCAGCGCCTCCATAGGCCGGAACGAACCTTCGGCTCTTTAAAAGCGAAAAATAGGCGAACACGCGGCCTTCAGTACGTAACAAAACCCACGGACTGCGCCCCGATTCGAATTCCGCGGGCGGCGCGGAATTTTTCTATGCTGCTTAAGCCGGCTGCTTCGACTCACAGAGACACTTACTCCGATTGGGAGCAGGTTTCCAGCTCTACCTCGAGGCCAGGCTCAAGTTGACATAACGTCTCATTATCGGATACTCTCCGGCCCATCATTTTGCAGTGATTAGTCGCCGCTGGTCACA
>JACPFE010000267.1 GCA_016183145.1 Deltaproteobacteria bacterium
GGCGTGCGTGTGAGCGAGCTGGTGGGTCTTAACTGGGCCGATGTCGATTTCCAGCTCGGCATCGTCCGCGTGCTCGGCAAGGGGTCCAAGGAGCGCATTGTGCCGGTTGGCGAGAAGGCGCTCGATGCGCTGCGCGAGTATTCCCTTGAAGTTCGAAAGAAATGGAATTTTCCCTGCAAAGGCGAAACCCCGGTGTTCCTCAACAATCGCGGCACAAGAATCACGACCCGGAGCGTGGCGCGGGTCGTGGAAAAGCATCTCAAACAGTCTGGGATAGCGGTTAAGATCGGCCCGCATGGGCTGCGCCACAGCTTCGCCACGCATCTCCTGAACAGCGGTGCGGATCTCCGGGTGATTCAAGAGTTGCTCGGCCATGCGAGCCTGTCGACGACGCAGCGCTATACTCACGTGAATCTCGATCAACTGACGGCGGTGTATGATAAAGCTCATCCAAGGGCGTAGGACGAGAAGGTCGAGGATGGAAGATAGAGGATGGAAGATAGACAATAGGAGATTGCGATCCTCGATTCTCGATCCTCTATCATCGACCTGAGTTTTGTCATGATGCACGGTACGACCATATTAGCGCTGCGCCACGGCGGCAAAATCGTCGTGGTGGGTGACGGGCAGGTGAGCCTCGGCCAGACCGTGATGAAGCATAGCGCGCGCAAGGTGCGCAAGCTCCATCATGACAAAGTCATCGCCGGTTTCGCCGGCGCCACCGCCGACGCCTTCACGTTGTTCGAAAAGTTCGAGGCCAAGCTCGAGCAGTACAACGGCAATTTAAAACGCGCGGCGGTGGAGCTGGCCAAGGACTGGCGCACCGACCGTGTGCTTCGGCGGCTCGAAGCGCTGCTCATCGTCGCCGACACCGACGATCTCCTGGTCATCTCCGGCAGCGGCGACGTGGTGGAGCCGGACGACGGCGTGATCGCCATCGGCTCGGGCGGCAATTTTGCTCTAGCCGCGGCGCGCGTTCTCATCAAGCACTCTCAACTGGACGCCCACGCCATCGCGGAAGAGGCGATGCGCACGGCGGCGGGCATCTGCGTGTACACCAACGATCAGCTCACGTTCGAGGAGTTGCCGTAGCATGTGTCCTTCGGGGGTGGTAGAAACCCCGCGCCCCTTCGACCGCACTCAGGGCTTCATGCGCAATCAAAATCCGTCATGCCCGCGCACGCGGTTCCCGCTTGCGCGGGAATGACGGAATGGGAAGGTAGCCGAATTTCAGGCGAGAGTTTTGGAACCTTTCGGCTTGGAGCCGAGGGAGGTTCCGTTTCCAACTTCGGTTCTTCGAACCGGCCACCCGTTGGCCGCAAAAGATTGCATTTCCCGCGGAAGTTGCTAGGAGTGATTATTCCATGAAGCATGATGTAAAACCGGCGCTTGCGGAGCCAAGTTCATCGCCGACACCGGTGATGACGCCGCGGGAAATCGTCTCCGAGTTGGACCGCTACATTGTCGGCCAGAAGGACGCGAAGCGGGCGGTGGCGATTGCGCTGCGCAACCGCTGGCGGCGCCAGTTGGTGCCGGAGGATCTGCGCGAGGAGATCGCGCCGAAGAACATCATCATGATCGGTCCCACCGGCGTTGGCAAGACGGAGATTTCGCGACGCTTGGCCAAGCTGGCGCAGGCGCCTTTCATCAAGGTCGAGGCCTCCAAGTTCACCGAAGTCGGCTACGTCGGGCGCGACGTCGAATCGATCATCCGCGATCTGACCGATCTCGCCGTCAACATGGTGAAGGAAGAGGAGAAACAAAAGGTCGAAATCCGCGCGCGCGAGATCGCCGAGGAGCATATTTTGGATCTGCTTCTCCCTCCCACCCCGGCAAGCGTGCCCGACGGCGAAGCCGTCGATGTGATCCGCCTCCAGGGCACGCGTGACAAGCTCAAGAAAATGCTCCGCGAAGGCAAGATGGACGACCGCTTCGTCGACATCGAGCTGACCCAATCGGCGATGCCGATGATCGAAGTGCTGGCGCCCCAGGGCATGGAGGGAATGGAATTCAACTTGAAGGAGATGTTCTCCAATCTGCTGCCGAAAAAAACTAAAAAGAAGACCGTCAAGATCCCCGAGGCGATGGAGATCCTGACGCAAGAGGAGGCGGCCAAGTTGATCGACATGGACAAAGTAATCGGCGAAGCGGTGCGCCGGGTCGAGCAGTCGGGGATCGTCTTCCTGGACGAGATCGACAAGATCGCCGGCCGGGGGGAGTACACTCACGGGCCGGACGTATCGCGCGAAGGCGTGCAGCGGGATCTGCTGCCCATCGTCGAGGGGTCCACGGTCAATACCAAATACGGCATGGTCAAAACCGACCATATTCTTTTCGTCGCCTCGGGCGCGTTTCACAGCACCAAGCCTTCCGATTTGATTCCGGAATTCCAAGGCCGCTTTCCAATCCGCGTGGAGCTTAGCTCGCTCGGCAAGGACGACTTCGTCCGCATCCTCACCGAGCCGAAGAACGCGCTGATCAAGCAGTACGAGGCGCTGCTTGAGACGGAGAACGTCCAGCTCAAATTTGGCGCCGACGCGGTCGAGGAAATCGCGCGCATTGCCGCCGAGGTCAACGAGCGAATGGAAAACATCGGCGCCCGGCGGCTGCACACGGTGCTGGAACGGTTGCTCGACGAGGTATCCTTCAGTGCGCCGGAGATGCACGGCAAAGAGATCGCCATCGACGCCGCCTATGTCCGCGAGCGGCTCACGCCGATCTTGAAGAACGAGGACCTGTCGCGCTATATCCTGTAGAAGAGAGGTTTTTCAGGCTAGGGCTCGGATATTGCACCGCCGACGCGCCCTTCGACGGCGCTCAGGACAGGCGCCGGGCGCAGAGCCCTTCGACAGGCTCAGGGTGAGCGGCTTTCTTCCGCTCATGGTGAGCTTGTCGAACCATGTGAGAACCAAAACAGAGGGGCCCATTTATGGAGAAATTCATCAACAAAGCGGAAGTGTTGATGGAGGCGCTGCCCTATTTTCGGCGCTTCTATAACAAGACTTTCGTCATCAAATACGGCGGCCACGCGATGGAGAACGAGGAGCTTAAAGAAAGCTTCGCGCAGGACATCGTGCTGCTGAAATACGTCGGCATCAACCCCGTGATTGTGCATGGCGGCGGGCCGCAGATCGATACGGTGCTGGACAAGATGGGGATCACCAGCCGCTACGTGCGCGGCATGCGCGTCACCGACCAGGAGACCCTGGACATCGTCGAGATGGTGCTCGTCGGCAAGGTCAACAAGGCAATCGTCACCCTCATTAACCGGCACGGCGGCATGGCCGTCGGATTGAGCGGCAAAGACGGCGGCCTGATCCTGGCGCGCAAAATGAACGTCAAGGTCTCGGACAACGGCAAGGAGCCGGAGATCATCGATATCGGCATGGTGGGCGAGATCATCGGCATCGATCCCAAGATCATCAATTCGCTGGACGAGAAGGATTTCATCCCGGTGATCGCGCCGGTGGGCGTCGGCGAAAACGGCGAGACCTACAACATCAACGCCGATCTGGTGGCGGGCGAGCTGGCCGAGGCGCTGCACGCCGAGAAGCTCATTCTGATGACCGACGTCGAGGGAGTCAAAGACAAGAAGGGTGAGCTTTTGAGCACGCTGCGCGTCAACCAGGCGGGCAAAATGATTCAAGACGGGGTCGTCGGCTCAGGGATGATCCCCAAGGTCGAGTGCTGCGTCAACGCGCTCAAGGGAGGTGTGGAAAAAACCCACATCATCGACGGCCGGGTGAAACATGCAGTGCTGTTGGAAATCTTCACCAAAGAGGGCATCGGTACAGAGGTGGTGAGGAAGTAGTTCATGAACAACCGGGAGGTCGCCAAGCTCACCGACAAGTATGTCGCCAAAACCTACACGCGCTATCCCATCGCGCTGGTGCGAGGCAAGGGCGCACGGGTGTGGGACGCCGACGGCAAGGAATATTTAGACTTTCTCGCCGGCATCGCGGTCAACGGTCTCGGCCACTGCCATCCCGCGGTGGTTCGCGCCATCGAGCGGCAAGCGAAAAAGCTGCTGCATGTCTCCAATCTCTACCACATCCAGCCGCAGGCGGAGCTGGCGCGGGAGCTATGCCGTCACTCGTTTGCGGACCGGGTTTTCTTTTGCAACAGCGGGGCGGAGGCCAACGAGGCGGCGATCAAACTGGCGCGCCGCTACGGCGGCGAGCACCTGGGCGGCAAGTACGAGATTCTCACGGCGCACGATTCTTTTCACGGGCGCACGCTGGCCACGCTGACGGCCACCGGGCAGGAAAAAGTGCGGGCGGGTTACGATCCGCTGCCGGCAGGATTTCGTCAAATTCCGTTCAACGATCTTGGCGCGGCGGAAGCGGCCATCAATGAAACCAAGACGGCGGGGATTTTAGTGGAGCTCATCCAGGGTGAAGGAGGAATCAACGTTGCGGATGAAAGCTACATGCGCGGCCTGCGGGAACTCTGTGACCGGCGCGGGCTGCTTTTGATCTTCGACGAAGTGCAGACCGGCATGGGACGCACGGGAAAGCTTTTCGGCTACGAGCATTTCGGCGTGCAACCGGACATTATGACTTTGGCCAAAGCATTAGGCGGAGGCTTGCCGTTGGGCGCGATGCTGGCGCGGGAGGATGTCGCGAAGAGTTTCGGCCCGGGCAGCCATGCTTCAACCTTCGGCGGCAATCCGCTGGTTTGCAGCGCCGGCTTGGCCGTGATGAAAACGCTGCTTCAGGGTGGCGCGCTCAGGAACTGCGTCAAGATGGGCAAGATCTTGGCGCAAGGTCTCGAGCGGCTCAAGGAGCGTTTTTCCTGCGCCCGCGCTATCCGCGGCAAGGGGTTGATCCTGGGCCTGGAGCTGGAAATGGAAGGGGCCAAGATCGTCGAGGCTTGCATGGCGGAAGGGCTGCTGCTCAATTGCACCGCCTATAAGGTGCTGCGCTTCGTGCCGCCGCTGACGATCACGGCGAAAGAGATCGAGCGTGGCCTGGCCATTCTCGAAAAAGTTCTCGCGCGCCTCTGAAGGACGCTTCGCCAAGCATTATGGGCAAAAAAGATCTGTTGAATTTTACCGGGCTCAGCCGCGAAGACATGTTCGCGATATTTGATCTGGCGGCGGAGCTCAAGCAGAAACTCAAAGCCGGCATCGCCCACCCACTGCTGGCGCGCCGCTGCCTGGCGATGATTTTCGAAAAGCCCAGTCTGCGCACGCGCGTGACCTTCGAAGCGGGCATGGTGCAGCTCGGCGGCCACGCGGTGTTTTTAGGCCCCAACGAGGTGCAGCTCGGCGTGCGCGAGACGCCGGCCGATTGCGCGCGCAGTCTGAGCCGCTGGGTGGATATCATTAGCGTGCGGACGTTTTTCCAAGAGACGCTGGACGAGATGGCGCGGTACGCAACGGTGCCGGTGATCAACGCGCTCTCCGACGAGTCGCATCCTTGCCAGGTGCTTGCCGACTGCCTGACGCTGATCGAGCACAGAGGGAAATTGGACGGGTTGAAAGTGACTTTTCTCGGCGACGGCAACAATGTGGCGCACTCCTGGATCGAGGCGGCGGAAAAGCTGCCGATCTCCTTCGCGCTCGCCTGTCCAAAGGGCTATGAGCCCAGCCGCGACCTGACGGACCGGGCTCGGAAAAACGGCGCGCGAATCTTGATAACGCAATCCGTCGAAGAAGCGATAAGCGGCGCCGACGTGGTTTATACGGATGTCTGGGCGAGCATGGGTCAAGAGCGAGAGGCGGTGGAGCGCGCGATGGTCTTTCGCGACTATCAGGTCAACGAGCGGCTCGTGGGGATGGCGAAGAAGGACGCAATGGTCATGCATTGCCTGCCGGCGCACCGCGGCCAGGAAATCACCCACGAGGTGATAGAGAGCGCGCAGTCGATCGTCTTCGACCAGGCCGAAAATCGGCTCCACGTGCAGAAGGCGATCATGGTCTGGCTGCTGCAGAGCTGAAACGTTCAAAGGTTCAAGGTTCCAAGTTCAAGGTTCAATGTTGAAGGAGACGCGGGAGTCTAAGCAGCGACGATGAATGTAAAGAAGGTTGTCTTGGCCTATTCGGGGGGGCTGGATACCTCGGTCATTCTGCGCTGGCTAAAGGAGGAGTACGGCTGCGAGGTGATCGCGTTCTGCGCCGACTTGGGACAAGGCGAGGACCTTCAGGCGATCAAGCAAAAAGCGTTCAAGACCGGCGCTAGCGAGGTCGTCATCGGCGATCTCAAAGAGGAGTTCGTCAAGCATTACGTCTTCCCGATGCTGCGCGCCAACGCGGTTTACGAGGGTTCCTATTTGCTCGGAACTTCCATCGCCCGACCGCTGATCGCCAAAGGGCAGATCGACATCGCCGTGCGGGAAAGAGCGGACGCGGTGGCGCACGGCGCCACCGGCAAGGGCAACGATCAGGTGCGCTTCGAGCTCACCTACTACGCGCTCAAGCCGGGCATTAAAGTCATTGCGCCGTGGCGAATCTGGGACTTGAACTCGCGATCGAGCTTGATCGAGTACGCGCGCAAGCATGGCATCCCGGTGCCGGTGACCAAGGCGAAGCCTTACAGCACGGACCGCAACCTGTTTCATATCAGCTATGAAGGCGGCATTCTCGAAGATCCTTGGAAAGAGCCGCCGCCGGACATGTTTGTCTGGTGCCGGCCGGTCGAGAAGGCGCCGAACCGCGCCGAATATATCGAGATCGATTACCGGCGCGGCGATCCCGTGGCTCTAAACAGGCGCAAGCTTTCGCCCGCCAACCTGCTTGACCGCCTCAACGACCTGGGCGCCAAGCACGGCATCGGCCGGGTTGACATCGTCGAGAACCGCTACGTCGGCATGAAGTCGCGCGGGGTTTATGAAACTCCCGGCGGCACGCTGCTCCACGCCGCCCACCGCGCGCTCGAATCGATTACCATGGACCGGGAGGTGATGCGCCTGCGCGATTCGCTGGTGCCGCGCTACGCGGAGATGATTTATTACGGCTACTGGTTTTCACCGGAGCGGGAAATGCTGCAAAAGGCGATCGACGCCTCCCAGGCCAACGTCACTGGCCGGGTGCGCCTCAAGCTCTACAAGGGCAACGTCATCGTCGTGGGACGAAAATCGGATACCTCGCTCTATGATCCCGACGTGGCGACCTTCGAGGCGGACCAGGTGTACCGCCAGAGCGACGCCGACGGTTTCATCCGGCTCAATGCGCTCCGGCTCCGGCTTCAGCGGCTGCGCAAAGCGAAACGGTAAGGGAAAATTAATCTAAATTGCAGAATGCAAAATTCCGGAATCCGACATTTTGCACTTTGCATTAAATTGACGGCGAGGGTAGTGGTTCAGTTTCGCCATATTTTGTAGGGGCAACCCTATGTGGTTGCCCGTTCGGAGGGCAGGCACGTA
>JACPFE010000268.1 GCA_016183145.1 Deltaproteobacteria bacterium
TTCCCAATCAGTCTTTTTAAATAACCTCATTACCCCAAGGCGCAGGCCATGTCCATCTCCAGTGGACCTTTGAAAAAGGCCGGACCCTTCCGGCCCTATCCGTGCTCGTGATCGGCTATCGTGCTTGTTTGCGAACACGAGTCACGAACTCAAGCAACGAGGTAACTTTCTTTACTGCACATGAATGAAGCCTCCAGGGGCTTAGCCTACTCCGCCGAAGCGGCCGCTTCGGCTGCGAAGGCCGGGCGCCAAGGCTACGGAGGGTTCTCCTCGCCTTCATCCTCGCAGCAAGCTACGAGGTATTCGGCGAAGGAGAATAAAAAAGGGCAAAGGGATAATGCCCGCCCTTTGCCCTTTCGGATACCGCAAATGCCTAGTGGCTCACATTCGGCCTCAATCCTCCGACGGACTTAATTCTTAAGTCCGTACTTCTTTCTATACTTCTCGACGCGCCCCGCGGCGTCGATCAGTTTCTGCTTGCCGGTAAAGAAAGGGTGGCAGTTCGAGCAAATATCGACGTGAATCGTGGCGACGGTGGAACGAGTCTCGACCACGTGCCCGCACGCACAATTGATCATCGCCTTTTTATACTCCGGATGGATGCCTGCTTTCATGACTTCCTCTCGATTGGTTAGATTTATAACATAAGCCGCAAGGCTCTTCAAATACCGGCTCTCAAGTTGAGTGGGGATCCGTTGGTTCGTGGAAAGAACATCACCTACGCCGAGGCTACGGGGGACACCCTTCGCTCTGGAAAGAAGCCGTGCTTGGACATATTCAGTTGGAAAGGTGGCTTGCCACCCGAAGCTCTGGGGTTGCTCCAGAGCGAAGGGTGGTGGAGCCGATGGGAGTCGAACCCACGACCTCTTGAATGCCATTCGGACTAGAGCCATTTTGAAAAATTCGTGAATTGAGCGGAGACGAGAGAGCGATCAACCAAGGCTGTCAGGTGCATTATTCGTCCTGGTCGTCATAGTCGTCGAGAAACTTTTGCAGTTTTTCGTACACCATGTCCATCTCACGCTGAACTTTCTTGCTCCTCGTGTGATTGGCTTCGGCTGCAATATACCCCTGAACCTCTTCAATGTCGTCAAGGGAAAGTTCTAGCTTGAGCTTACCGCGTTCGGCCACAGCCAGACGGCCAAAGTCAGTGTGAACAAGAGTGCGCTCACGAATGAGGCGAAGTTCTTCCTCGAAAAAATAAACCGGTAGCTTGCTGCCGTAAGGAATTTTTTCACACTTTTGCGACATGCTGGATCTCCATCGGTTCAGTCATCAACGTCGCTTGAACTCTCGCACGTTGAGGGCCTTCCATAAGAGCCCGGGGTGGTTTTCAATTTTCGTGATCATCTCTTCATCCCCAGTCAACAAGGATGATTTTATTTCTCCATGGTCCAGGAGGCGGCTCAGAAATTCGTTCTCATGCTCCTCAAAGGGGAGAACTATGCTAAGACCCTCCTTACACTCGGACACGAGGCGTGTAGCCCAACCTTCAACTGTACCAAGGGCTTGTACCGTGCTCGTTCGGAGAAGAGGAAGTAGGAAGTTTTTCAGCTCGTCTAATTTGAAGTTGACGTCATCGGTCGAAACCTTTCGCCAGTCTTTCCGGTTTACAGCCCCGTAAACGACAAAGCATATCCTTAGAGCCTCCCGACGGAGCGAAGCGGAACTATAGAGCTGGCGAGCGTCGAACAAGTCCCTGCTTGTCCGCCTTGATAGAAGCGCTGCCAGTTTGCCAGCAGCAATTTCATGGACATCCATCAAGCGGATCTCATTGCTCCTATAGGAGCCGATAGCGCGTGAATCCCTAGTAACCGGCGGCCATAGAGGCATCCGGAACATGAAGTTCAGATCCAGCTCCAGATTTGCGTTCTGTCCTAAGGCACTTGAATAGCGCAGATACCACTTCCCGCCGGCATGTTCACTCGGGACACGACGAACCGCGAATCCCTCTCGCCCGCAAACGGCGGCTATGGCCTGTTCAACAAGTGGACGCTCTTCGTCCATAACGGCTCTGTCCGAAGACCCTATGTAGTTGACATCGATGTCCACGGAGAGACGCGGCACATCAAAGACAAAGAGATTTAGAGCCGTCCCTCCCTTAAGCGCCAATCTTTCCTTAAGAAAAGGATGGCTTCTTAGCCCCGTGAGCAAGCTCAGCAAGCGCACTGCTTTCTCCAGCGTATCGGGTCGAAATTCTGTGGCGGCTGCTTCAGCGAGAAGCCTCTCCTTCGAGAGTTTCATAGGACTTCCTGCCACGACCGTTCCATAACCTCGATAGGAACGACCAGGTTCCACTCGGGAACGAGGCGCCCGGACTTTCGAGCGCTACGAACCAGGTAGTGGGGCTTCCGAGGGCAATGCTCACGGAGCAGCGCAAGATGTCTTTCGGTTACCATTAACTCCTGCCGTCGCTGCGCCAGATAGAACCCCACCTTGGCAGTCGTCGTTGCGTTTCCGAGCAATAGCGTGTATTCCACAACGCGGTCCAGGTCGAAGAACTCGACCGAATCAAGTGACCGCCAGATTTCTTCCCAGCCTCCTCCCGAAACCGGCCGGTCCAAGACATCCACCAAGGTCCGCTCCAGACTTGTCACGCGCACATCGATTCCGCTACGGTCAACAACGTCGACGGCGAAACATTCCTTGCCATTCTTTTGCAGCGTTTTGGGAAATGCCACGGCACGAAAGGTGTATCCGCGAAATGTCGCGGGACGAGGCAATCGGCCAGTACAATACAGAAACTCATCTCGGACGGAATATGCTTTCCCGTGAAGCTGGAGAGCCGTGTGGTATGCGAGCACCCCGTCGCCCGTCATCTTCGCGGCAAGTAAAAAGGGATCCACCGGGCAAGTCTCAGCATCCATGCCTGGCGGAACGGAAACATAGAGACCGCGCCTAACACGTAGGATCCGACCATTCTTTGTATAGTATGCGAGCAGGGACTCCAACGTCCTTTTATTACGGGCCTGCTCCCTGGTCAGTGCAGCCTCGAATTCCTTGGATGTGAAGACGGGGTGCCTGCTTAAAAAGTCTTTGAGCTTCATTGCCAACCTTTGCTTGATGTTATTTTGCGAAACACGTAAATATATTACGTGTTTTAGAGTTTTTTATCAAGTATGCTAAATATCTTTACTTGACTAAATCCAACAAACCACGCAAAAGATTTGCGGGTTTTGGTCTTCAAGATCAAGTACTCTCAGACCCGCGAAAAGGAGGAAAAGCCGCATGCAGGAATCGAAAAGATCGCTACGAAGTTAAGCGAGCTGGCGAAAAAAATCGGCCTGATGTTCCCATGATGTGGATGAGATTGCCAGAATCAAAGGGGGCGAGAAGCGGGCAGTTGAGGCCTTTTTGTCCGTCGTGGAAACGCCCTCGAAGGTAAACGAAGACCCAGAGTTCCATACCTGGCTGTCAAAGCCGTCCGAGAATAAACGGCGTTCTTGGTAGGAAATCGGCTTGCCACGTTCGCAGTTTTGACGGCGCTTAAAGCCCTCGGCGTGGAGCGGGGCCAGCCCTTGCTTTCTACAATCGGAATTTACCAAAGGCGCTTGTTCGCGAAGGGTGGTGGAGCCGATGGGAGTCGAACCCACGACCTCTTGAATGCCATTCAAGCGCTCTCCCAACTGAGCTACGGCCCCACGGCGAGATGGAGTACTGAGTAATGAGTAACGAGTGCTGAGTCAAAAGTAAGAGACAGACCGGTAAAAGTCAAATCACAATCAAGACTGTGGCCAAAGTCCTCATTGCTCATTACTCAGCACTCATTACTCAGCACTGTTTACTTCCCTCGCACCATCTCCTCCGCATGTCGCCGGGTTTTGTCGGTAATCTTTAGGCCGCCGAGCATGCGCGCCACTTCTTCGACCCGCTCCGGCGCTTTGAGTTTTTCGACCGTCGTCACCGTTCTGCCTTTGCTGACCTCCTTGCGCACGACGTGATGGGAGTCGGCCAAGGCGGCGATTTGCGGCAGATGGGTGACACAGATCACCTGATGCGCCGCGGCCACCTGCTTGAGCTTCTTGCCAACGATCTCAGCCACGCCGCCGCCGATGCCGGCGTCGACTTCGTCAAACAAAAGGGTTGGAATGTCGCCGGGCGCGAGCACCAGCGATTTGATCGCCAGCATTAGTCGCGAAAGCTCGCCGCCGGAGGCGATCTTGGCCAGCGGCTTGGGCGGTTCGCCGGGATTGGGCGAGAAGTAAAACTCGATCTGGTCCATGCCCGACTCGGTGAGCGTTTTTCCGCCGACCTGAAACGGCGGCTCGTCCTCTTTCTCCGCCGCGTCGAGAAAACGCACTTCGAAGATCGTCTCCGGCATGCCGAGGGTCCTGACCTCTTTTTCCATTTCTTTCTTAAACCGCTTGGCCGCGCGCTGGCGTTCCAGGGAGAGCGCCCCGGCCGTTTCCCAAGCCCCACGGCGCGCCGTCTCGAAAGCCCGCTCCAGGGCCGGGATTTCCTCTTCGCCCCGTTCCAGCGCCCGGAGGTCGGCTTCCATGTCGGCCTGCATCTTAAGAATCTCCTCGATGCTGCCGCCGTATTTTCTTTGAAGCCGGTGCAGCTCCGCCAATCGGTCCTCAAGCTGTTCCAGCGCTCCCGGCTCGAAATGGACCCGCTCGCCGTAGCGGCGCAGCGCCGCGTTCGCTTCTTCGAGGTGCGCCGATGCCGCGTCGATGAGCTCCACGGCGGTTTGCAAAGCAGCATCGATGTTCGCCAACTCGCGCAGTCTGCCGCCATAGCGTCCGAGCCGGCCGACCAGAGCGTCTTCCCCTTCGTAGAGCAACTCTACGCCTTCCAAGCAGCCCTGGTGGAGTTTTTCCGCGTGCATCAGGATCATTTTTTGCGCCTGAAGCTCTTCCTCGTCGCCGGGTCGCAGACGGGCCTTGGCGATTTCCTCCGCCTGGGCTTCGAGCAGCCCTTTTTCTTTTTTGCGTTTTTCCAAAAGCTCGCGCGCCTGACACAATGCCTGCCAGGCGGATGCCAGCGCGCGAAACCGTTCGCCCATTTTAGCTGCCCGGTCGGACAACCCGCCGAAGGCGTCGAGCAAATCCATATGAGATTGCGGCTCAAGCAATGTGCGATGCTCATGCTGGCCGTAGATGTGGATGATGGAATCGCCGATTTCCGAAAGCAAAGCAACCGGACACAAGCTGCCCCCCAGGTAAACACGGTTCTTCCCGGACCGGCTGACGATGCGCTTGATGACCAGCTCGCCTGCGGCTTCGAAGCCGGAGTCGGCCAGCTTTCGGGAAACGCAGGTCGGAAGATCCTCAAACAATGCTTCGACGCTGGCCTCGTCCTCGTTATGCCGGATGATGTCCGCGCTGACGCGATTTCCCGAAACCAGCCCCAGTGCGTTAAGCACGATCGATTTCCCCGCGCCGGTTTCACCTGTGAGGACGTTCAAGCCCGCGCCCAGCTCCAGCGCCACCTCGTCGATCACCGCGAAGTTCTTGATCCGCAGCTCGCGCAACATAGTTACTTAGCTTGGAAATGCTGAACGGAACGGCTCCAGGAAAATTTATCCCGCCAAGGCGCAAAGGCGCAAAGTAAATAGCTTCGGAATTCTCCGAACTTCGCGTCTTGGCGTCTTTGCGGGAGACATGGTTTTTGCGATTTCTTCTTTCGGAATTCCCAA
>JACPFE010000284.1 GCA_016183145.1 Deltaproteobacteria bacterium
CGTACTTTCGGTGCCAAAATCAGGGAGCTTGCTGATTCGACTGAAGAGCATCGTGCCTTGTTGCGAGAATTAGGGATGTGGGATACTGCGGCCTGACTGCCGCTTCATACCGATCGCCAAAGGCGACGGCTGAGCACCACGTTAACTCGCTGATCGTTTCGTAGAGAGCCGCTGATCGCCACCGAACATTTTCACACCTACTGCGCCATGTGCATCTCCCGCTGCGGTGTGGTGGCCATCGTCGAAGACGGACGCCTGACTAAAGTCAACGCGGACCCGGCGCATCCGAACGGCTGCATTTGCGTCAAAGGAACGGCGGCGCCTGAGATCGTCTATTCTCCCGACCGCCTGCGCACACCCTTGAGGCGCACGCGGCCCAAGGGCGAACCCGACCCCGGTTGGTTTTTGATTTGGTGGGATGAAACGATGACCCTCCTCCGGGCCACTAAACGACAGCCGTGCGGTCGGTCCCGGGGTCTGCTATACTCCGGGGAGGCTTGAGAGATCGGAGGTCTAAAATGAGCAAGCCTATAGAAGCGGTATTTGACGGAAAGGTACTTCGCCCGAAGGACGCGCTAACGCTTGAACCGAACCCGCGTGTGCGGATTACCATCGAACCCGTAGAGACGAGTACAAAAGGGGCTGTTTCTTTTCTGGATACTGCCATCTCATTGAAGTTGGACGGGCCGCCTGATTGGGCTGAGAACATCGACGCTTATTTGTATGGCGGAGAACATCAGCATGAGAGCTGAGGTTTTCCTGGACACTGCGTATGCTATCGCCCTTTCCTCGCCAAACGACCGCTTTCATCAACGCGCTGTCGAATTGGCCGACGAGTTGAAATCAGCCGGTACTCGTTTGGTTACCACACGGGCCATACTGCTTGAAATCGGCAACGCTCTATCTAAGCAACGTCATCGTCGGGCCGCGGTGTCCTTGCTGGAATCGCTTGAGGTTGACCCAAAGGTTGAGATCATTCCGTTATCGGAACAACACTATACTCGGGCTTCACAGTTGTACCGCGAGCGGCCTGACAAAGAGTGGGCATTGACCGACTGCGCGTCCTTCATTGTGATGGAAGACCGCGGAATCAACGAAGCATTGACCACCGATGAGCATTTCCAGCAAGCGGGATTTCAGGCCCTGATGCGATAAGACCTGAAATGGTCAAGGCTACCGATTGGGTTGAATGGGACGCCGTGAACCACGCCTCTTACGCAAAACGTCAACTCGGTGATCACTTCAAAGCGAGCCGCCAATCGCAATCGAACATTTTCACATTGGGGATCAGCCTTCTCTAGATAATTGCAGCTTATAACCTTGCACCCTTAGCGCGTTAGCGGTGTGGCCGGCGGCAACTTGCGATCTATAATTTCCAGCAGCTTCATCGCCGTGGGCCGGTCGGCCGGGTCCCGGCTGGGGTGGGCGAAGAGCACGTTCCCGTCGCGATCGATCAAAAAATCGCCGCCGCTTTGATAAATGTCGTCCTTGCTGTAATCCTCGCGCTTCTTTCCTTCGCGCAGCAAACGCCAATAGAGTTTCAGCGTCGCGGGTGAAAAAACCTGGAACCAAGAGAGCCGTTTCAACGCGAAAGCGTCATAGGCGGTCCGCTTTGGGTCGGCGAGTATGACAAACGGCCACTGATGGTACTTTTGATATTGCGCAAGCCTGTGCGGCTCGGCGAAGGAGATCACGATGATCGAAACCCCGCGGGCTTCGACTTGATCTTTGGTCGCTTTCACCTCGCCGAGGTGGGCTTGGCAAGGCAATCAGGCGAGATGCCTGAGAAAGATCAGCAAAAGGTAATTATGGAAGCATTGGTCGAGCTTTACCGGGTTGCCGCTCAGATCGAGCAGAGTAAAACGATTGAGGGCGACCTTTTCCATCGATCAGATCGAAGATTCGAGTTTGTGATGGGAATTTTGGCGCAAACAAAAAAGGGGCGCCCCGACCTAGCGCCCCTTCTCTGTTTTAGCTGTTAGTTGAAACTACCAGCGGTTGCGACCACCGCCACCGCCACCCCGCCTCTCACCACCGCGATCGCCGAAACCGCCGGACCGCTTTTCCTGCGGCCGGGCCTCGTTGACCGTGAGGTTGCGGCCGTCGAGGTCGGTCCCGTTGAGCGCCTGAATTGCTTTTTGAGCATCCTCGGAGCTTGCCATTTCAACGAAGCCGAAGCCCCGGGAACGTCCCGTGAACTTATCGGTGATCACCCGGGCCGATTCAACGGTCCCGTGCGCCGAAAAGATCTCCTGCAATTGCGCGTCGGTGGTCGCGTACGGCAAACCACCCACATATATTTTACTACCCATGTACTTCTCCTTTATTGGAAATCGTTGTGGTCTTTTGCCCTGAGAAACCGATCACCGCTGGAAGCAGAACATGGAATGCATGACACGCTCTGGTCGGATTGTCCACGTGGTAGGAAATCGCAAGGAAAGACTACCTAGACCTTCAACTCTACACAATGTCACTATCAGAAGGCCCCATACTGAAGTGTAAAATAAGCCTACCCCATATCGCCGCCCCATGCAAGCCCCCAATCTTACCCCCCCGCCCCTTGGGATCGAGCGCCAGAATTCGGCGCCAAACTATTGCGCCGATCACGGCTTTTGTATTAAGTGAACGGCTGATTGTAAACGTTTTCTCATCCTGAAGGAGGACATATGTATCAAACCAATCAATACGAAGGCATGTTAGCGGAAACCGTTACCATGCAAGGGCATAAAGGCGATACGATTAACGCCTACTTTGCCCGTCCGCTCGGCTCCGGACCGTTTCCCGGCATGGTCGTGATCCACCACGCGCCGGGCTGGGACGAATGGTATCGCGAGTGCACGCGCCGGTTCGCCCATCACGGTTACGTCGCGATCTCGCCGAACCTCTATTTTCGCGACGGCCATGGAACACCCGAGGATGTCGGCGCCAAAGTCCGCGCCGGCGGCGGTATTCCCGACGAGCAGGTATTGGGCGACCTCGACGGCGCGAACAGGCTCTTGCGGTCGCTGCCCTATGTCAGCGCCAAAGTCGGCGTGTTCGGCACTTGCTCGGGGGGACGCCATGGGTTTCTCGCGGCCTGCCGCCTCAAAGGTTTCGACGCTCTGGTGGAATGCTGGGGCGGGCGCGTGGTGATGGCCAAGGAAGATCTTACGGCGAAGCAGCCGGTGGCGCCCATCGACTAGCGGAGCTTAAAAAATGTGGCAAGAACTACGAATTCCATCGCTACGACGGCGCGGGTCACGGCTTTTTCTACTACGACCGGGCCGCCTATCGCCAGGAGCAGGCGGTCGATGGCTGGAAGAAGCTTCTCGCTTTCTGTGAAAAACATCTCAAATAGTTGGGGAAAGGAGCGCGACACCATGTGCACGATGATAGCCCATCAGGCCAAAATCCAGGGCCGAGGTAAACATGGCCAGGACTGGTTCGAGCTGCGCGAAGCGAACGTGTCCTACGATCATCCCTACGACATGCCGCTCGAGCACGCGCTGAATATCGACTTCGTCAACGAGGCTCAAGGTCCCGGCGCGCGCGTGGCAGTCGAACTTAGTGTCGAAGCGGCGCGCAGCTTGGTCAAGACCATCGAGGCGGTATTGGCGCTGGCCGAGAAGCGCGGCGTCTTGGAAGATATTCCGCAGGGAGCAACTCGCTAAAGCGGGCCGGAAGCGAGGCGGGTGAGCCGATTTGAGTTGGCTCATCCGCCTCGCTCGATCCGACAACGAACTCTTGTAGTGTGTCTTAAGTTCAGGTACTAACTCGACCGTCATTCCGGGCGAGCTGGCGATAGCTAGCGAGACCCGGAATCCAGGGGGATGTGGGGACTGGATTCCCGCTTTCGCGGGAATGACGACAGAGGGCCGCCCCATTAGGCGACCGGACTTTTGAGACACTACACTCTGTGGCCTTTTGCACGCGTCATCGACCCGATCTCTGATCTTGGAAATTTCCATCCGATCGATTGAATAATCCCGTAAATATGAACCCGGGCGGTCCCGAGGAGCCAACCATCCGGCCCTGGTCCTCCCTGTTGATCCGCGACTACAGGTTGCTCTGGGCCGCCAGCGTCTTGAATGCGCTCGCGATCCAGATACGCAACGTCGCAAGCCTCTATCAGGTTTACGACATCTCAGGGTCGGCGCTCCAACTTGGCCTCACCGGCTTTTTTCAGGCGTTTCCCTTCGTCATCTTTGGCCTGTTCGCCGGCGCGCTCGCGGACGTCTTCGACCGCAAGATGCTGCTCTTGGCCAGCACTCTTGGCCAACTAATCCCAAGCCTGCTCCTGGGGATTTTGACCCTCACCGGGACGATTCAAGTCTGGCACATCTATGGGCTCGGTTTTGTCGGCGCCGTGATCGATGTCTTTAATTGGCCGGCGCGCTCGGCCCTAATTCCACGCCTGGTGCCGCCTACCCTTTTGATGAATGCCGTGACCCTGAGCACGATCATCTTACAGACCAGTTTTCTCCTGGGGCCGGCGCTCGGCGGCGTGGTAATCGATTACAGCGGCCTGGTCGTGACTTATTTCACGACGATCGCCCTGTTGGTCCCGGCCGCATTCGCGGTTATCGGCATGCGCAGCTCGGGGGCACCGCAAGGTGAACGACGCAGAGTCAGCCTGCGTAGCCTCGTCGAAGGAGTCGAGTTTATCTGGATTCAACGCATCATCCTGTCGCTTTTCCTGCTCGACTTCGGCGTCACGTTGGTAGGCTTCTATCGTCCCATCCTGCCGATCTTCGCGGCCGATGTCTTCAAGATGGGAGCTTCCGGGTTGGGCGTGCTCTACGGCGCGCCATCCCTCGGCGCCGTGCTGGGCTCCGTCACTTTGCTGATGCTTGGCGATGTCCGGCGCAAAGGCGTGCTGGTCATCGCCGCGGCTGTGATCTTTGCCGCGAGCCTGGCTCTGCTAGGATTCTCGCAGTGGTTTTGGATGGCGCTGGGCGCCGTGCTGATTCTGGGATTTACCGACTCGCTCAGCGTCGCGATCCGCCGCACCGTGGTTCAACTGCTGGCGCCCGATCAACTGTTGGGCAGAGCCTCGAGCTTGATCACGGTCTTCTCCCAGGCCACCAATGGACTGGGCGCGGTACTTGCCGGCGCGGCGGCTCAAGCCTGGGGGGCACCCAACGCCTTGCTGGTTGGCAGCGGAATCTGTTTTTTAATGATTCTGGGTACTTGCCTGGCGATTCCTCAGCTATGGCGTTACCGGTCGATCTAGCCGTCGAAGATCGAAGATAGAGGATCGAAGATGGCGATCCTCGATCCTCCATTCTCGATCCTCGGGCTTGAATTCGGCTTATGAATTTATCTGCGAGTCGGGCGCGGCATCGATCTTACCGACTCCGCCGCGCCCCTACTTCGCCTTCACCCGCCCGGCTTTTGCTTTCTCACCGACTTCGAAGTGGCGCCCTTGCACCGCCAGCGCCGCCTCTTGATCGAGCTCTTCGCTCCACTGGCCAAGGGAGTAGCCGAACCATGGCATCTGCGGTCTGAGTTTCGGCAACTCCAGCTCTTCCCAGATCTTGCGTGCGTTCTCCATGTATTCCCGCTTGGGTAGCGATACGGGCGGAAACGGTTCCTTAAGAATCGCGTTGCAGAGCATCGCCGATTCGTCGGCGGGCAAGTGATACGATACCACGTCGGTGCCCTTGGTCTCGTGCTCGTAGAGGAACGGCGGCGCATGGCCCTTTTCCATCCCGGGAAAGATTTGCACGTCTTTGTGCGGCTTCATCCGGTAACACATCGCCCAGAAGACTGCCGCCTCGTTGGACGGGTCGATGTCCTCATCGACGGCGACGACGATCTTGCCGACGCCGGGATGAAAGGAGCAAGCGGCGTGCAGCGCGCGCCATACTTCCGCTTCGTTGGGGCGGCGCATTTGAATGATCACCAACTTGTAGGTGTTCGTCAGCGGCTCGTGCATCTCGACGCGCAAAACGCTCGTAATACGGCATTCGTCGCGCAGGTGCACGAGCATGAGCCGGTCGTAGCCGATCTTGCGGATCACGGACGATTCGCTCGGCGTCAATTGGCTCAGCCACGAGGTGTAAATGGCATCCTTGCGGTGCGTGATCGCGGTCACGTCCATGAACGGATTCAACTGGCGCGGATGCATGTAGCCGTGGGATTCGCCGAACGGGCCTTCGGG
>JACPFE010000279.1 GCA_016183145.1 Deltaproteobacteria bacterium
GCGCGATTAGCCCTAGAGCCGAAGCCGCCATCGGCCGGAGAAAAGCCGCCACGCAGAAGTGACTCGCTGCCAGATCGAAATGAAACAACGCATTATGGGACCGCTGGATGCCGTCCGTACCTTTTCCATTGCGGAGATCAGCGAGTCATCCTGAGCAAAGCGAAGGATCTTGAGGCCTCAACTACTGGCAAAGATTCAAATTCGGGTCCCGCCAGCCTGTTCACTCGCCTCGAAGGCATGGTAAAATAGTACGGCGTAAAAGAATCGTGGTTCGATATCGTGTTTCGAGAATTGGGCTGATGAGATGCGATCTGTCGCGGTTAAAAGAAAAAAAGCTAACGGAGCAAACCTTCTTGACGAGGCGCTGCTGATCTTGGACAAACGGGGAGCGATTCTGGATCTGGCCCGCGAAGTTTCGCGCCTCATGCGCAACGCCGGCATTCCGGGAGTGGTGATCGGCGGGGTTGCCGTGGTGTTGCACGGTCACCTGCGCACGACGAAAGATGTCGATATCTTTGTGAACCCTCCTCTGAAGCCGCTGGCCGATTTGCTGACCAACAACGGATTTGCGTTCGATCGAGCCGAGCGGGCGTTCATCAAGCACGGAGTGCCGGTCCACCTCGTGTCGCCGGAGCAGGTCGGATCGGGTCCCAAGGAGTGCGTCGAGATCGACGGCGTGACAACCGTTGCACTGCCTGATTTGATCGCCATGAAACTGCGCAGCGGCAGTGCCAATCTCTTGCGCGCTCAAGACCTCGCGGATGTCATCGGGCTGATGCGTCACCACCGGCTCACCGGCGATTTTGCGCGCCGTCTAGACAAGACCCTTCGCGCCCCGTTTCGCAAACTCGTCCGCCTGATTCAACGAGAGAAATCGGGAAAGTGAATTCACCGCTTTCTTTGGCGCCGCCGTCGGGCGGAGAATAGCCGTGCCGCCGAAGCGACTCACCCCCAGCTCAGGCGAAGCAACGTGTCATTTCGAGGCGAAGCCGAGAAATCCTGGTTCGAGGGACAAGACCCTTCGCTAACGCTCAGGGTGACTCACTGATTACCGGGCAGCCAGGCGCGTTGGTCGGCTTCCGGCTGACCGCGAGTCCCCCCCCCCAAGATTGAATCTGCGAGTGAGTCACTTCCCAATCCCGAAGATCTCATTGTAGAGCTTGGTGAACTCTTTGAAGTTCGGCCCGACGATCTCGGGCTTTACGACCAGATACTTGTCCACCCGCAACAGCGGGAAGCGCTCCTTTAACCCCGTGCGTGTCGGTGTGCGGCCAAATTTCTCGGCGAAGAATTTCATGCCGCCGTCCGGCGCGATCGCCCAGTCGATAAACAGCGCCGCGGCGTGGGGACGGGAGGAATTTTTGGGCAGAAGCAAATAGGCGGGGTTGGACAATACCGGATCGAAGAGCCGCGTTTCCACCGGTGCCCCTTCGTCTTTCAGTTGCAGCGGGCGGTAACCGTAGAGCCACGGCGCCATGTGGATTTCCCCTGCGCCGACGAGATTGGCTTGCTGGGTATGTCCGGTCACCATTCGGGGTTCGAGCTTGGCGAGGCTTCGAAAATAACCCAGCGCTTTCTCTCTCCCCCAATGAAGTAGCAACGCGCCGAATAGATCCTGGTCCGCCGGGTCGAGCGAGAAGCGCCCTTTCCACTTTGGATTAACGAGATCGTCATAAGTCTTCGGCGCCTCCGCGGGGTTGACTTGCTTCGTGTTAAACCCGAGGGCGAGCACGAAATGATAGTGAGCGGTCCAAAAACCCTTCGCATCCATGAAATCTTTCGGAATGCCCTCCCGAGCGGGCGTGAGATAGGAATCGATCAGCGCCGACTGCAACAACGTGTGGGCTTCGCCCGCCGAGATGTCGATGACGTCGGCAAAGGTCTGGCCAGCGCGCGCTTCGGTGGCGAACTTATTGAAGACGCCGGTAGCATTGGCCCGGTAGTGCTCCGGCTTGATAAATGGATAGCGCTTGTGAAATTCTCCCAACAGAGGCGTCAACTGATCGACGGCGGTGAAGCTATAGACTACGACCTTGCCTTCTTTCTTCGCGCCCTCGCTGAGTCGCTGCTCCCGTTCCTTGCCTTTTAGCCCTTCGAATGGCTTGAGGACTGAACCCGCGGTTTGGGCTAGACCGAGCGTTGGAAAAGCCAGCGCGACGACCGAAGCGGCGAGCAGGGACAGGGTTAAAACAATCTTTTTCTTTCCCATAGATCCTCCCTCGAAAATTGCTTGACAATCGCAACGCGTCGTACGAAAAGGTTTGATACGCGATCCGGACGATTTGAACGTTTCGAACTGTTTGAACGTTTTGAACCCGCCGGCGGCTCAGCACGCCGGAGCCAGGCGATCGCTAGCAACGAAGCCGGTGAGCCTTTTTCAATCGCCTGATACGGGCGATCAAAACCACAGAAACCTACGCCCCGAAAGCAATGCTAAAAGAAACCGCTGTGGTGAACTCTCCGACGCAAACCCTCGCGAACTATATTTCGGGCCTCTCCTATCGAAGCATTCCTCCGGAAGTGATAGCCCATATCAAGCTCTGCCTGGTCGATTCTCTCGGCTGCGCGCTCTTCGGCTCGACGCTGCCCTGGGGCAAGATCATCACGTCGTTTGCCAAGGAAACGGGGAAAGGCAAGGGCGCTCTCATCTGGGGCGACGGCGCCGAGGTTCCGAGCACCAGCGCGCCGCTGGCCAACGGCACGCTGATTCATAGCTTCGAGATGGACGACTTGCACCGCGTCGGCGTTATCCATCCCGGCGCGGAAGCGATCCCCGCCGCCGACGCGCTCGTTCGGCGCGCGGGTAGCGTCGACGGCAAACGCTTTCTCACCGCCGTGGTCGCCGGTTATGAAGTCGGTTGCCGCGTCGCGATGACCGGCGGCGCCTCCCAGCTTCGCCGCGGATTTCATCCGAGCGCCACCTCTGGGACCTTTGCCGCCGGAGCCGCCGCCGCCAAGATGCTCCAGTTGAACCGGCACAAAACGCTCCACGCGTTAGGTATCGCCGGCACCCAAGCCGCGGGGCTCATGGCCGCCCAGCACGCCTCGATGGTGAAACGCATGCACCCTGGCCGCTCGGCTCAGGCGGGCGTCTATGGCGCCCTGCTCGCCGACAAGGGTTTTACCGGCATCGAAGATATTCTGGAGGCGCCCTACGGCGGCTTCTGCTCAACCTTCTGCGACCATCCCAATTTGTCGCACCTGACTCACGATCTGGGAGTGCGATTCGAAACGCTCAACGTCGGCTGCAAGCCCTATCCCTGCTGCGGCAGTAACCACACCTCCATCGACGCGCTCAAGAAAATTCTCCGTGATCACCCGGACGTTCGCGCCGACAATGTAGAGAAAATTCGCATTCGCGCCACTCGCGCCACCAAACTCCACGTCGGCTGGCCCTATGAGCCGAAGAGCATGACGACGGCCCAGATGAACCTACTTTATTGCGTCGCCGTATTGCTCCACGATCGCGACTTCTTCGTCGATCAGGTCACGGAAAAGTCGATTCGCAGCGACGCGGTGCTGAAGACAACTAAAAAAATCGAAGTCGTCGAGGATTCCGAATTCGAAGCCCTAGGCGACGAAGGTCGACACGGCGTCACCCTCGAAGTCCAACTGCAAGACGGCAGGAGCTTCAGCGAGAAAGTTCTCCACGCAAAGGGTAGCGACAAGCACCCGATGACGCGCGGCGAGGTGCTGCAAAAATTCCGCCTGCTCGCTTCCCGTGTCCTCTCCCGGCCGCGGGTCGAGCAGTTGGAAGAGACCCTGCTCAACCTGGAGAAGCTCGGCGACGCCCGAAAGATCGCCAAGCTTTTGACCGCGTGAGAGTTGCAACCAAGGAAAAACATTCGATGAAGTTCGGCGTGTTTTTACCTGTCTCCGGCCGCGCCGCGAGCCGGAAAACTCTGATGCAGGCGGCGCGGCAGGCGGAAGCCATCGGCTACGACTCGGTTTGGGCTGCGGATCGGGTCGTCATGCCGTGGAAAATCGACACTGCCTATCCTTACAGCAAGGAAGCGACTTTCATCGTGCCGCCGGATCGTCCGTTTTTCGACACGCTAACCTGTTTGGCATTCTTGGCCGGCTGCACGGAAAAAATTCAGCTGGGTATGAGCGTCATGGTACTGCCCTACCGCCACCCGCTCCATTGGGCCAAGATCGCCACGACCATCGATCAGTTATCGACAGGACGGCTGATTATGGGCGTCGGCGTCGGTTGGATGGAAGAAGAGTTTGCCGCCATGAACGCGCCGTTCAATGAGCGCGGCAAGGTCTCCGACGAGCAGCTCACGCTGCTCAAGCAGCTCTGGACCGAGGAGCACATTACGTTTCGTGGCAAGTATTATCAGGTAAGTGACATCGCTTTCAGCCCAAAACCTTACCAAAAGCCCCGTATTCCGATCTGGGTCGGCGGCGAAGGCAAACCAGCCCAGCGGCGCGCCGGGCGATTCGGCGACGCCTGGTTTCCCTACTTTGTGAGGATCACGCCCAAGGAACTCGCCGCGCGCTTCGACAACGTCCGCACCGAAGCGAAAAATGCCGGCCGCAATCCGAATGACGTTGCTCTCGCCTGCTGCCTACCCATCGAACTGACGGCCACCGACGTGCCGCAGGAAGAGAACTATCTCAAAGGCAGCATCGCCCAGGTCACGGCGGCGCTAAAAAGATTTATCGCCGTGGGCGTCACCCACATCGGCCTGCAATTCATGATCCCGCACT
>JACPFE010000280.1 GCA_016183145.1 Deltaproteobacteria bacterium
AAAAGCAAGAGATTCCTAACTCTGCTGGCGCTTGCGACACTCTCTGCCAGCGCGGCGCCGCGGTGGGTTCATGGCGATGGGCAAAGGCGTCAACTCAGTCAGATGCAAAGAAACGAAGTCGCCAAAGAGACAAACTCGCCGGGGACCGGCGCGAGGTCTCAGGATGCCAGCGCATCCGAGGACGGCAAAACCATTTCAGGCGCCGCCGACAAGGCCCGTTTGACCGGCGTTCGCTTTCTCTCGTCGAAAACGTACACGCGGGTGATGGTGGATCTGACCCAGGAGGCGCGCTTCGAGACCCGTCGTCTCAAGGAGGACGCGACCCAAGGACTGCCGCCGCGAATCTATATCGACATCTTCGGGGCGCGCTTGGCGATGGATTCCAAAGAAGCGATACCGGTTCAGGATGGGTTGTTACGCCAGGTGCGCGTGGGGCAGTTTAGCCCTGACGTTGTCCGGGTTGTGCTTGATATGTCGAGCCTGCGCAGCCATCATACGTTTTTGTTGCCTGATCCTTATCGGCTGGTGATTGACATCCAGGGACAGGAGACTGCCGACCGGTTGGCTGCTGTCGAGAAAAACAAAACGCCCACGCCGCCTGTCAAAGGCTTCAAACCCGCGGCCTTGGGCATTCGCAAGATCGTGCTGGATCCGGGGCATGGAGGCAAGGACCCGGGGGCCATCGGGGTGGGCGGCATTGCGGAAAAGGACATCGTTCTCAGCGTCGCTCGAAAGCTGGCGAAGAAGCTCGCCAAGGAGATGAGAATTGAGGTCGTGCTCACGCGCAAAAACGATTCCTTCGTTCGCCTGGAAGACCGAACCGCAATCGCCAACGCCGAAGACGCCGATCTGTTTCTGTCGCTGCACATGAATGCGAGCACCAGCGGCAACGCCAAGGGGTTGGAAACCTATTATTTGGATAACACCAACGACGAGGCCTCGCTTCGTCTGGCGGCGCGGGAGAACGGCACGTCGCGCAAAAACGTCTCGGATCTGCAATTCATCTTAAGCGACATGACCCAGAACATGAAACTTGAAGATTCCATCAGCCTGGCCCATCGGCTGCATGGCTCGCTGGTCGACAGCATGTCCAAGAAGCTGGGCGAGGTGAAGGACCTGGGAGTCAAGAAGGCGCTGTTCTACGTTCTGGTGGGGGCGCGCATGCCGAGCGTGCTGGTGGAGATGTTTTTCATTACCAACAAAATCGAGGGCCGCGCGATGAGCCGGGAAAGTTATCAAAACGCCATCGTCGAGGCGCTGTACGACGGCATTCAAAAATACGGCGAAAGCGCGCTGGCGGCGAAGACGCTGTAACTGAATGCCGAAACGATATCAGGTAGTCGTTCAAATCGTTCCAAACGTTCAAGCCGTTCAAACCGTTTGAACGGAGCGGAGCGGAAAAACCATGTCTCCCGCAAAGGCGCAAAGGCGCCAAGGTGACGGGGCGAGGCCCGTCATCCCGAGCGAATGCGAGGGATCTGAGAAAGATTTCTCCCTTCGGTCGAGATGACACCGAGTGTCACTTTGCGCCTTGGCGTCTTGGCGGGATAAATTATCTTCGAGTCGTTCTGTTCGACATTTCCAAGGTGAGTATCTAATAACCATGGACGCCGTAGCCCTCTCCCGTGCGTTGCTAGAAGAAACGAAGGAGAATGCCGATTTGATCCGGCTGTCGCGCAGCTATGTTCAGAAGGCGCGGCAGCTGTTGCTGGAAAAACATCGAAGCGGCGGCGGCGGGATGGAGATCGTCGCGGCTTATACGACGATCATAGACCATCTGGTGCGCCACATTTATGCGACCGCAAGCGATGATTTCAGCCGCCGCTTTCCCGGCCAGACGCCTCGCTGCGCGGTGGTCGCCCAGGGCGGCTTCGGGCGCGGCGAGCTCAACCCCCAGTCGGACATCGATCTGTTGTTTCTCCATTCGTGGAAGGTGTCTTCCTTCCTCGAGTCGGTCACGGAACGAATCCTTTATACGCTCTGGGACGCGGGACTGCAGGTCGGCAGCGCCGTTAGGACCATCGCCGAGTCGATCCGTTTGGCCGACGCCGACTTGAAGGTCAAGACGGCGATCCTGGATACGCGTTTTTTGTGCGGGGACTTTTCGCTTTACGGCGACTTTGAAAAGGCATTGGAAAAAAAGCTGATCAAGAGACGGGTCGCTCGATTTATTCACGACAAGCAGCAAGAGAGCCGTTTGCGCCATGAGAGCTACGGCGGGTCGGTGTATCTGCTCGAACCCGAGGTAAAAGAGGGTGAAGGGGGTCTGCGGGACATCCACACGGCCCGCTGGATCGCCCGGGTTAAGATCAATGCCAAGGACTTTGACACGCTGGCCCTGGGCGGCATTGTCAGTTCCCATGACGTGGCGAAGCTCAAGGAGTCGCAGGATTTTCTTTTTCGCGTGCGCAACGAGCTGCATTTTTCCAGCGGCAAACACCACGACCAGCTGACTTTCGCCGACCAGGAAAAAGTCGCCGCGGCTCTCGGGTTCCAGGGCGAAGGGACATTGCGCGGCGTGGAAGTCTTTATGCGCAGTTACTATCTGCACGCGTCGCAAATTAGCCGCTTGACGTCGCTCATCATCCATCGCGTTATCGAGCACGAGCGGCCCTTGTTTGGCGCAAGTTACTCGTTCGGCCGTACCTTGCGCGAGGGCATCCGGCTGTCGCGCAAGCATCTCTCGGTCACCAAGGCCGCGGTCCTGCGGTCCGATCCGGCGAACCTGATCCGCATATTCGACGATATGCAGAAATACGGCTGCGAGCTGGCCCACGAGACCCGCGAGCTCGTGCGCGAGCACTTGGATCTGATCGACGACACCTTTCGCCGCTCCGCCGCCGCCAACCTGCCGTTCTTTTCCATCCTCAAATGGAAAGGCCGCGTCTACGAAACCCTCTCCGAGATGCATCGCTGCGGCGTGTTGGGCGCCTTTATTCCGGAGTTCGGGCGGCTGTTGTGCATGGTCCTCCATGACGCCTACCACCTCTATACCGTCGACCAACATTCACTCAGGCTCATTCGGGAAATCGAGCTATTGAAAGCGGGAGAATATAAAGAGGCGCTGCCGCTTTTGACTCAGGTGGCCCGGGAGGCGGAAAAAATCGAACTCTTGTATCTCGGCCTCATGTTTCACGACATCGGCAAAGGTTTCGGCGGCGGCCATTCGGAAATCGGCGCCGGGATGGTGCGGGCCATCGCCCGGCGCATGCGACTTAACGCCGATGACGGGGCGCTGGTGGAATTCTTAGTGCGCCATCACTTGCTGATGACCCACACCGCCTTTCGCCGCGACCTGGAAGATGAGAAAACGATCTTCAATTTTGCCAGGACGATGGGGAGCGTTGAGAATCTCAAGATGCTCTACCTCCTGACTTTCGCCGACGTCAAAGGCGTTGGCCCCGACGTGTGGAATCCGTGGAAGGCCTCGTTGTTAGGCGAGCTCTACATCAAGGCGCTGAATCTCCTCGAGGAAGTCGAAAAGGGCGAATTCGAACGCGAGGATGTCAGGGCGGCCCTGCGGCGGATCCAGGCGCGGACGCGCCGCCAACTGGCAAAAGATTACGATCAGGAGAGCGTCAATCGGTTCGTCGAGGCTATGCCGGAAAGATATTTTCTTTCCACCCCCGAGAGCGACATGCCGGACCATTTCGAGTTGATGACGGAGTTTTCCGGCAAGGGTGCCGTGACCTCAGTGCGTCATTTCCCGGAACGGGATTGCACCTCCGTGGTCGTCTGCACCCGGGACCGTCCCGGACTGTTCGCGTCGATCACCGGGGTGTTGACCGCGCTCAACCTGGACATACTCAACGCGAGAATTTTTACCGCCAGCGACGGGCGCATCCTCGATGTTTTCCGGATTTCGCATCACGGTCATCCGGAGCTCGTCATGGCGGAGCAAAAATGGGCCAAGTTCCGCTCCAGCCTGGACGGGGTGCTGGAGGGGCGGATCGACGTGGCGCGTTTGGTGGAAGGTTCACAGCGTTCACCTTTTGTGCATAAGCGGGCGCCCAACGTCAGCACCGTGGTTCAGATCGACAACGAAGCATCGGATGGGTTCACCGTCATCGAGGTGTTCACTGAAGACCGCATCGGGGTTCTGTTCACGATTACCTACGGGCTTCACCGCCTCGGCCTTTCCATCCACGTGGCCAAGATATCGACCAACGTGGACCAGGTCGCGGATGTGTTCTATGTGACCGATGAAAACGGCGGTAAAGTGACCGAACCGGCCCGGGTGGAAGCGATTCGCCAATCGCTGGTTCGCAGTCTGGTTCCCGAACAGAATGAAAGAGTCGCTTAGCTCGTCGATTGACTCTTTTCTCTCCATGGTCGCCGTGGAGCAGGGGCTCGCCCGCAACACGGTGGAGGCCTACAGCCGCGATCTTTCGCAGTTGGCCGACTTTCTTCTCTCCAAGCGCGTTTGCGCTTGGCGCGCGGTCGAGCCGGTCCATATCAGAGCCTATCTGACCCACTTGCGCACCCAGGGCTTGAGCCCGCGGACGGTGGCCCGCCGTGTCGTCACGCTGCGCCGCCTCTACCGGTTTCTGGAGACTGAAGGACAAGTGAGTGCCAGCCCGTTGCCTTCGCTGCATTTGACGCCGGGACCACGCAAGCTGCCGCAGGCGCTGTCCGGCGATGACTTGCGCAGGCTGCTCGCTCAGCCGGATGCCACTACGCCATTGGGCAGCCGCGACCAGGCGATGTTGGAGCTCATGTATGGTGCCGGGCTGCGGGTTTCCGAACTGGTGTCGCTGCAAACCCAACAAATCGATTTCCAGGGGAACTATCTGACCGTCAAAGGGAAGGGTTCCAAAGTCCGGGCCGTGCCCTTCGGCAAATGGGCGCGCGAAAAGCTGTTTGACTACACGAGCCAGGCGCGCCGGCGGTTGCTCAAAGGCCGCGCGAGCCCGTTTTTGTTTGCCGGGCGCTCCGGGAAACCGCTCACCCGCCAGGCGTTTTGGAAACTGATCCGGCGCTATGCGCTGGCCGCGGGCATCGAAAAAAAAGTTACGCCCCATACCTTACGCCATTCTTTCGCCACCCACCTTCTCGAAGGCGGCGCCGATCTTCGTTCGGTGCAATCGATGCTCGGCCACGCCGATATTTCGACCACGCAAATTTATACTCACGTAACTGGAGCGAGGCTTAAGGAGGTTCATCGCCAGTTTCATCCGAGGGAAAGCGGGAAGAAGTAGGGGCAACCCTATGTGGTTGCCCGTTCGGAGGGCAGGCATCCTTCGACTGATTCAGGATAGACTCCGGCCTGCCCCACCATCGATGCGGCGTTGAATCCGGATTTCGCAGCCGGAAAGTGACGCCATGGGCAAGGGGCAAACCTTGCGCAGCGAAGACAATGCATTTCTACCCCTGAGCTCGGAACAAAACTCTCTGTTGTGCGAACTTCGTCGGAATAGGAAGGGGTTGTGCCGAGCGGCGAAAAAGACTCTGAAACAAC
>JACPFE010000276.1:0-623 GCA_016183145.1 Deltaproteobacteria bacterium
CAGTTCCCCGGGATTTAAGGCCGTCTGGTAATAATCGACGAAAAATTCGTCCAGGCGTAGAGCCCGCTGGCCTTGGCTGCTGGTGAGCACAACCTCGGCGTCGAGGGCGATCAGGCTCGCGCCCGGATCAGTCAAGGGATCGCCGGCGGCGAGATTGCCGCCAACGGTGCCCATGTTGCGGATTCTCGGCTGGGCGACTTTGCGAAAGGTTTCATGGAGCAGGGGATAGTGCCGTTTCACAATCGGCGATAGCTCGATGTCGCGATGGCGGGCACCGGCGCCGATACGCAGCCCGTCCTTTTGGTTGTAAGTGATGCGGTCGAATTTTGGGATGCGCGCCAAGCTGATCACCACCTTGGGCATCAGCAAACGCTGGCGCATCATGATCAGCAACGACGTTCCGCCGGCAATCACCCGCGCGTCGTCGCCATGTTTTTCTAAGAGGCGGAACGCTTTCTTGAGCGTGTTCGGCTCGATGTAGTCGAACTTGATCATCGTTCCATTTTGGATTTTAGTCTGCGGGGCCGCTTTTGGATTTTGGATTGCCGAGCCATGGGAGAATCAACGTTTCTCTTTCAGCGCGCGGAGAATTCCTCTAAAATCTCCTCGCCCTCCTCAGGAGG